>JAFQPF010000222.1 GCA_017411885.1 Clostridia bacterium | reverse complement strand
TCAAGGCTCATACCTATAACAAGGAAGCAGTAGACGCGAAGTATCTCAAGAGCGAAGCGACCTGCACCGCAAAGGCAGTATATTACAAGAGCTGTGACTGCGGAGGGGTCAAGGCTCATACCTATAACAAGGAAGTAGTAGACGCAAAGTACCTCAAGAGTGAGGCAACCTGCACCGCAAAGGCAGTATACTACAAGAGCTGCATCTGTGGTGCAAAGGGAAATGAGACCTTTGAGTATGGAAATACGCTTGCGCATACATACAATAAGGAAGTAGTAGACGCAAAGTATCTCAAGAGCGAAGCGACCTGCACCGCAAAGGCAGTATACTACAAGAGCTGTGACTGCGGAGCAAAGGGAAGCGAGACCTTTGAGAGCGGAGAGCTCAAGGCTCATAATTACGATACAACAAAATATTACCACGATTCAACGGGTCATTGGTTCAAATGTACTTGCGGAGCAAATAGTGAGGTAGCAGCTCACGTTCCCGGTGCTACGGCAACCGAAACAGATCCTCAGACCTGTACGGAGTGCCTATATGTGATCACTCCCGCGCTTGGCCACGTTACACACGTAGCAGGTACAGAGGTATTTACATCTGCAACTCATCACTGGAATGAGTGTACCGGCTGCGGAACAGAGATGAACAAGGAAAAGCACAGTGGCGGAAACGCTACCTGCACATCCAAGGCGGTTTGTTCCGTATGTAATGAGAGCTACGGTGATGTAAAGGCTCACGAATATGATAAGAAGACAGTTGCTTCCGAATATTTCAAGAGTGATGCTACCTGCGCTGAGCCGGCACTCTATTATTACTCCTGCGTATGCGGTGAAAAGGGAGAAGAAACATTCAAATACGGAAGCGTACTTGATCACGATTACAAGTACAACAACACTGATCAAAAGTACCTCAAGAGCGAGGCTACCTGTACGAACAGAGCCGTATATTACAAGAGCTGCGTATGCGGTGCTTATGGAGAGGATGTATTCGAGCACGGTGCAACACTCAGCCATAACTATAAAAATAAGATAGTAGATGAAAAGTATCTCAAGAGTGAAGCAACCTGTACTGCCATGGCCGTATATTATATGAGCTGTGATTGCGGTCATTATAATGCTGCTGAAAATGCAGAAACCTTTGATAACGGCGAGGTTAAGGCACATAGCTACAGATCTGTTGTAACTCTGCCTACGTGTGAGGCAGGCGGTATTACAACGCATACGTGCTCTGTCTGCGGAGATAACGATACAAGTGATCCTACCGAAAAGCTTGAGCACAATTACGTTCAGATCGGACGTGAATTCAACTGTCTTACGGGCGGTACGGAAACAAAGCAATGTACCAAGTGTTACGATGTTAAAACAGATAATATAGAGGAAGGCCATACCTATGAGGATACCGTTGTTCCTCCCACGTGCTCTGCCGAGGGATACACACTTCATAAGTGTTCGATTTGCGGAGATTCGTATCAGGATGCCGCGACAAATAAGATCGATCACGCTGAATTTGATGATACGGTAGTAGCTCCTACCTGTACCGAAAAGGGATATACACTTCACAAGTGTAAGGCGTGTGGATTCGCTGAAAAGACAGAGGAGACCGATGCATTCGGACACGATATAAAAACCGAGCGCACAAAGGATCCGAGCTGTACCGAAACGGGAACAGATACTGAATCCTGCGACAGAGACGGTTGCCAGTATACGAATACCGTTACCGTTGCTAAAACGGCGCACCAATACAACAATATTGAAACGTTTGCCTCGACCTGCGCGGAAGACGGATATTTCAAGCGTAGCTGCGTTTGCGGTGATCACTATATTGAGATAAATGATGCCGACAAGAAGGGACACAAGTGGGACGAAGAGAACCTTTTGACAAAGTCCTCAACTTGTACAACTCAGGGATACACCTATTACAAGTGCGAAAGATGTAATGCTGAGGATATTCAGGATACTCTTGAAATCGCTCATACATGGGTGGCAGCAACCTGTACGGCAGACCAGGAATGCTCAAGCTGTCATATCAAGGGTGAATCTGCCAAGGGACACTCTTATGATGCGGGAGCAGTTACAGATGAAGCAACCTGTACTGCAAAGGGTGAGATGACCTATACGTGTACGAATGACGAATGCGGTCATTCATACACCGAGGATATCGAGGCTCTCGGACACAACACGGTAAATGTTGCGTGGACAGAGCAGGATCCGGAGAAGGTAGAAGGAAAGAACTGTACATACGTTAAGACAAAAACAGCTACCTGCGCTACCTGTGGAGAAACGGTTGCGGTAAAATCTGCAGAATACGTAAGCCATAATTATCAGCTTATAATAACAACCGCTGCTACGTGCTCTGAGGCCGGCGAAAAGACCGAGACATGTTCGGTATGTTCGGCTACCGGTAAGAAAGAGTCTTATTCTGATGCGGCAGCTCACAAGATGGTAACAGTTGCTGAAAAATCTTCTGATATGAAGTGTGCGTACTGTACGTATCAGGTGATTCACAGTGATTCCAACAGTGCAAACTTCAACGGAAGTAATCTTGAAGATAAGGGCGGAGTTTCCTTGGGTAATGCCGATCTTTCGTTTGACGACACTACAAAGGATCATCTTAAGGATAAGGAAAATATAACGATTGAGGTAGGAACCAAGGATAAGAATGATATCGTAATAGATGAAGATTATCTCGAAAAGATAGGCAATAGCGTTATCTACGACTTTATTATGAAGTTTGGTGATCAGGTACAAACAAGCTTCAATAATGGTAAGATAACCATTCGTCTGCCGTATGTTCTTGACGGTCAGGACCCCGATGACGTCGTTATCTGGTATATCAACGATGAAGGTGAGATCGACTGCATCGGTGATGAGAATGGCGAAAACGTAAGATATATTGAGGTGGACGGAAATGGCTACGTCGTATTTGAGACAAATCACTTCTCGTATTACACTGTCAACAAGCTCACCGCAGAAAAGAGATGTGAACGTGACGGACATATTGAAAAGGTGGTAGAGCAGGCGGCAACCTGTCTTATAGACGGTTACAGAAATACCGTTTGTACACGTTGCGGAAAGGTTATTGAGACCGAGATCATCAATGCAAAGGGATCGCACACTATTGTTGATACTGTCGTGGCTCTTGCAACCTGTACACAGAACGGAAGCACCAACCATGAATGCTCCGAATGCGATCATTCTTACGTTACAATTCAAAAGGCAACCGGACATAATTTTGAAGAGATCAGCAGAGTCGGTGCAACTTGTACCGAGAACGGAACAGTTGAATATGAGTGTAAGAACGAAAACTGCAATGAAACCTATACTCAGAAGCTTCCTATGGTTAAGCACACCTATGAAAAGGCAGAGGTCGTTGAACCTACGTGTGAGGCTTTGGGATATACCAAATACAAATGTAATACGTGTGATAGCTCCTATAACGGAGATCATAAGCTTCCTAAGGATCACACGTATGTTAGTGAGACAATAGCGCCTACCTGTATTTCGGGCGGATATACTAAGAACTATTGCTCGGTATGTAATAAGAGATTTGCTGATACCGATACAGTTGAGGCGACCGGACACGATTATAATATCGAAAAAGCAACCTGTAATACAAACAAGGTGTGCGATCGTTGTAATTACATTGAAGAGCTTGCTACCGGCGATCACGATATGACAAGTGAAGGCAAGTGCGGTACTTGCGGTACACCTTGTGTGCACGAATATTACAAGGGAACGATTCACGCTCCCGAGTGCGAGAAAGAGGGATATACAGATTATTACTGCAGCTTCTGCGGACACAGTGTAAAGAAAGACTATGTCGATGCTGCCGATCATAGCTGGAAGGACGGTGACGTTAAGGCTCCCACGTGCTCCGATGACGGATATAAGCTTCACGTTTGTGTAAGCTGTGGAGCAACAGACAGAGAAGAGCTGCCCAAGAGTAACGAATATCACGAAAGCGTTAAAGAAGTAATAGTACCCACCTGTGAGGACGAGGGATATACAAGAGAATACTGTCGTATCTGTAAGGAAACTCTTGCTATCACTGATGAGGTAGAAGCTCTCGGTCACGAATTCAAAATCGTAGACAAGGCTGCCAATACCTGTACCGAGAACGGATACATTATTACAGAATGCGTTCACTGTAAGAAGAGCGAAAAGGAAAAGCTTAACGCAACGGGACATAATTACGTAGATAAGGTATGTACCAACTGCGGAAAGAAGGATAACGTAGGAATTTGTGAGCACGTTGATATCAGCGAATGTAAGGTGTCCTACAGCTTCGTTCTTGAAAGCGGTGTACACGATTGTGATGACGGTGTAAAGATAACGTACACTTGTCCTCTTTGCGAAGAAACGGTCAAGGTAGAATTTACACTTGAACACGTTATGGAGAGAGAGGAGATCGATCTTACAAGGTACGGTGAAAAGTGCGGAGAAGTGAAGATCGTTATTGAAAGCTGCACACGCTGTGAATATAAGGACGTATATGGAAAGTATCACAATAATATGTACGTTGAATATGAACGCGATGTAAACGAAGACGGAAGCACAACGGAAATGCACTCGTATACCTGCGATGAATGCGGATACGGATTTGTTTGTGCGATAACGGATAAAAAGGAAAAATGCGTACGTACAACCAAATTTGAATATATCTATGCTGTAGATGTAAAGAATGGCAAATTTGAAAGCTTTACCGTTGAAAGTAAGAGATCCTCTCATAATGCAGATGTAAATGAGGAAGAAGATATTCTTGAGACGATAATATCGACCGAAAAGGGCTCTGACGGAAAGGAATTGACTGTACACGATATCCACGCTGTTTACAGATGTGAGGATTGCGGAATAGTTACTTACCACGTCTTCGTTCGCCAAAAGTTCAATGCTGATGGTAAAATGGTATACGTCGATCAGTTTGTGAAGTTTGCATCCAATGAGGAAGAGACAGAGTTCCACACGGTATACGGAATGTCTGTCGAGGTTGAATACGGACTGAACGATGAGGGCAAGAGCGTTATAATAAAGGAAACAGAGTATGATTACGCTTACGCTCCCGACGGAACACTTTCGTTTGTTGACGGCGGTATTACGACGAGTGATACCGAAGGAAATAAATTGAGCTATTACAGCTTCGAGTATGAGGTTATAGACGGAGAAAAGGTACTTATAAGCGATTATACACGTGAATACGTATTGGTCACAATGCCTGACGGAACCGTTGATAACCGTGAATCGAAGGTAGTAAGCAACTACTATGAGGATGGCAAGCTTATTCTTACCGAGGTCGAAAGCTGGAGGTATGAATATGCGGAAGAAAGTAAGTGCATTCTCTATGTATCGCATTTTTATCCGGACGGAACCGCTGAACACTATTCGATCGGAGAGCACGGTACAATTATTACCGAATATGAGCTTGTAGACGGTGTTTCGTGTGAAAATGGAATCATAGTTAAGCATGTTTGTGAGGATTGTGGACTCGCACTTACAAAGGAAACAAACTACAACCATTCATATGATGAAGAAGAGCACATAGACTTTTCAGAGTTTGGCGCAGAGTGTGCCGGTTATATTATTAAAAGGATATGTAAGCATTGTGAGCATGAAGATATAAGAGTTGAGCCAAGGTGTAAGTTTGCAGTTTTATCAAGCGAAACAAAAGAATTGGCCGACGGATATACCCATACGCTAACAATATTTGCTTGCAGAGCTCACGGCGGCTTCAGATATATGATAGATCACTGGGAAGTCGGTGAAGGATGTGTTGTTCAGGGTTACGATAAGTACAGATTTGGTATAGAAAGCGGAGCACCTAAGTTAGAAATAACGATAGATCTCGGAATGATCGATAAGCACGATCGTGAGGAGATAACAGATAAGAGCATTGGTGTCGAAAAGGATGAGGCAGGAAGAGATCTTACGGTATCTACCATTGAGACCAAATACGTATGCTCGATTTGTAAGGACGTAGCAGATCATACCAAGATCATTACAAAGGCTGACGGTAACGGATATAAGCTTGTTATAGAGTATACATATGAGTACGTTGACGGTAAGGAGTACACCAAGTCTGTTGCCGAGACCGAGTACGGAATGATAAAGCTTACATCCGGCGAGGATCACTATTATGAGACCGGCAAGGTCGTTACATATTACGATGCTGACGGCAATGAGGTCGATAAGGCAATATGGACGTACAAGTATGAGGGAGACAGCATCTGTAAGGGTGAGCTCAGCATAATGCACAGTAACGGATCCGGAATGTCAGGCTCATTCGAGGAGCATCTTAACGAAATCGAAAAGTGGGAGCTTCTCGAAGGTGCTAAGAGCTGCAAGGATGGAGTTGTTTATACCAGATACTGTACAGAGTGCGGTGAAATAAAAGATACGTATACCGAATATTGGCATCACGAATCGTACGAAACCGTTGATCTTTCAAAATACGGCTGCGAGCATGGATGCTTCGTAGAAATAAACACCTGCTTGTGCGGTGAAAGCAGCTCAATATACTTTGGCGGAAATTGCAAGCTTGAAGAGGAAAGCTGCACAGACGTAGTGATAGACGGTGTAAAGCATCAGATAACTGTAATGAGATGTCTTGATAAGTCCTGCGGATGTGTATATTCTACTGACATATATGAGCTTGGCGTAGGAAATTGCACTTACAAGACCTTTGTTAAGTATTCCTTCGGTGAAGATGAAAACGGAGATCCCTTGTATTCGGTTACTGTTTGCGAGGGTACAAGAGCCGAACACTCGATGAATACTCAAAAAACAGTGATTTCCGATGTTACAGATGAAAAAACAGGGGAGAGAACGATCGTTTATGAGACCAAGGCGTCGTGCGAAAAGTGCAAGCTCGTAACAAAGTGGGATCAGGAAACCAAGAAGTATAATTCCGACGAGGAGCTTATCAGCGAAGAGTTCGTAATTTATGACTGCGGATCCGACGTCAAGAAGGAAGTTGAAAAGAGAACGATCACCTACGGTAAGGTCACAACGAAAGACGGAAATACCTTCAACGTTATAATGAGCGAGGAGAGGGTATACGGTGACTTTGTCGAAAAGAAGACCTATACCTACAACGGAAGTCCTTGTAGCTACACACTTATCGTTCAGGAATTTGACAGTAAGGGAGAATTGATTTACAGAGATGAGTTCTCGTCGGAAAATCACAACACCGAACAGAGAGCTGAGCTTGTCAAGGGCGCAAAGACCTGTCTTGACGGTGTAAAGGTATACTACGTATGTACCAACTGCGGAGAAATAGACGGCAAGGAAAAAATTTACTACGAACACTATACGGTATCCCGCGAGGTTGTTATTAACAAGGATGACGGTAAGTGCAGCAGATATGTTTACATAGATAGTTGTCCTTGCGGTGAAAAGGCAAGCGTGAACTATGGGGATCACCTGGTAACTGTTAAACCTTCAAAGGTCGAAGACGGTGATAAGATAACGCATTATATAACGACACATAGCTGTAGAGCTTGTGAATTTAAGTATGTTACTGACTCTTATACTGTAACAAACGGATGCGAGGCGACAACAGTAACTTCCCATACCGTATATAACGGAACAGAAATTATCTGGGAGGGTAAATCCGAGAATACAAGCGAATCCCACAAATATGTTTGTAAGGAATTGGAAAGCGAGGATTACATTGAGAAAGAGACCGGTTATAAGGTTTCGAAGAGAATTGAACAGAACGAGTGTGATCTCTGCGGAAAGATTGATAACCGTATAGAGCGTATAGAGAAGGCTTCCAATGGAATGATCGTCTATGAAGAAGTGAAGTATTATGACGCTGAGAGTGACGAGATTACTGAAATTTCGATTTGGGAATACGAGATATATACAGCTAACGGCAAAACATCAAGACGCACAACTCGCCATTACACAAACAAGGGTGGATATTCAGATGAATACGTATATAACTATTTGGATGATAATCCTTGCGTGAGAGAAGTAATTTATACTAATGTGAATGGCAAAGAGGAAAAATATACTGAGACCAATCATGCAGACCAAACCGAGACGTATACCCTTGCGAAAGGCTCAAAGTCGTGTGAGGATGGCGTTATAGTAACGTATTATTGTACTGTTTGCAAAGAACAGTTGGATCAGAACACCATTTATACTCACAATATGTTTTATGAGCGCAAAGAGCTTGAAGAGCTTGGCAGTAAGTGCGGCGGAGATATAGTTGTCGAACAATGCGCGTGCGGAGAAAATCTTTGGGTGAACGTTAATTTAAATTGCAGCTATAATTATTCCACCGTAAAATATGAAGATGCAAACGGTATTGCTCATACAAGAAGAGTCTACACTTGTATGGATGAAAAATGCGGATTTGTTTATCACATAGACGAGTGGACCGTAGTCGGAAAAGACTGCAACGGAACCGAATATTGTTTGTATGGTATAGGATATAACGAGAATACGAAGGAATACGCTTACGAGATAATGAGAAGCGATTCCATCAAGGCCCACGATATGCAGACCGAAGTAACCGAGGATGAGCCCACGACCGAAAAGGATGAGAGTGGAACCGAGTATACCGTTAAAACGATAACGACCAAGGAAGTATGCTCTGTTTGCGGAGAAATTACCGATCATTACGTAACGGTAAATAAATACGATAAAGATGATAATCTTATTTACACAAAGGTCGAGCATTACAACGTATCGGATGGCACTGTCGAAAGTGACAGTGTCACCCTGTACGGAGTTACAGAGCGTATTGACGGAAGCCTCAAGACGTATAAGCTGCAAGAGAAGACCAATTATTACACTGACGGCAAAGTAAAGTCATCCGTGGAGATAACCTACAAGTATGATGATAAATACTGCTGCTTGGGAAGTATGACGTACATTCATTCCGGCGGTAAAAATTATACGGAAACATTTGTAAATCATGGAAAAACGATTGAAAATATCGAATTTGCTGAAGGCTCCGATAGCTGTGAGGATGGATATACCATCACAGGCTACTGTGAGGATTGCGGTCATGAATTTTATTCTGATTACAGAAAAGGCCACAATACAAATCATACCGAAGTTGATCTTTCAGAATTTGGTCAGAAGTGCGAAGGATATCTCCAAATCAATGAATGCAGAATATGCAATAAAACAACAAATATGCATGTGTATGGATGCAAGTTTGAACAAAAGGGTGATCGAGTAACAGAAACGATCGACGGTGTTGAATATACTACGTATACAATGGAATGTACCGTTTGCGGATTCAGCTACAAGCAAGCTTATCATAATGAATTTGCTGAAGATTGCTCTTATGTAAGATATTCTACGTTCACCTTTGGCAGCGGCGAAGGTCAGCGTGAATATACGTACTGTAGCGGTAACGGAAAGAGTCACAAATCAGAATACGTATATGAAAATCCGATAGAGTCCACCGAGGTCGTCGGAGATCAGATACTTAAGGTAGTTACAGACGTAAGCAAACATGTTTGCTCCAGATGTTCAAATACTATCTCGAAGGACATTAATATTCATTGGTACGACACCAATGGAATAGTAATTCAGAGCAGTTATGAATATATGCGCATTAACGAAAGCACCGGTCAGCTTTATACATCAAATAAGCATGTCCGCGAGTATGCAACTTACGTAAGAAAAGACGGAAAGAATGATTCTTATCCCGTAAAGAATACCGAGACACAGTATAATATTGATGGAACAGAAAATCTTACAACTGTCCAAGAGTATGTTTACAAGGACGGTAATTACTGTACAGCTACCGTCATCACGACCTATTCGAACGGAAAGGTAGTTACAACCGAAGAAGAACTGGACCATAACTATGAAAGATGTTACGTTCTTGTAAACGGTGCGACTGACTGTACAGAGGGTGTAGCTTCTGTATTCAAGTGTATTGACTGCGGTAAGCTTGACAGAGAGGCGACTGAGGCTGAGTATTATGTTCATACTGCGTTTGTATCCGGTGTGCCTGTGTCCAAGATCGACCTGAGTGAATACGGTGCCGAATGTGGCACACATCTCAATACTTACAGTTGTGCTTGCGGTAAGGTCTCCTATCAGAGAATGCAGAACGATGCGTGTGATTTTGAATTTATCGAATCGCGTCAGATAATTCTTGAGGATAATATTTCGTGGCACGTAGAGCTGTATCAGTGCTCCGATTGCGGTTTCGCTTACGTATGCGCTTCTCGCAACTATGCGGATGAAAATTGCAAGGGATATTATGGCGAAAGATTTTATATCGGAGTTGACGTTGAGAACGAGACGTATGTTAAGCTTGTTGAAAACGTAAGACCTACCGGTGATTTCTATCACAAAGAGAAGGCTGAGAATGAAACATCTGTTAAGGATGGAGTTACCACAAATATCCAAAAACACATATGCGAAAAGTGTGGCGTTACCACTATTGTTCATACGTATGTGAGATATACCGATGATGAAGGATACATAATAAATGGATCACTTCACGAATATTATATTTTGGATCCCGAAAACAACGTTTTGTCTCACAGCTCGTATGATAAGTATAAGTATTACGTCCAAAGCAATGATTCCGGATCAAGAGAGTTAGAGGTTTACAGATATCACGAATACAAAGACGGAGATGGCAATGTAACCTCCAAAGTAGAGTATACCATCGAATATGACGAAACCTATTGCAACGCTAGGGAATACTTTAGTGAAAACGGCGGTGAAGCAGTGCTTTCAAGAGAGTTTGATAACCATTGGTTTACAGAGGATGAGTGGATAATACGTCCTACTTGTACACAAAAAGGAGTTTATGACAGTTACTGCTGTTGCTGTAACGAAAGTGTTGAACTCGAAGCACAGCCATTAGTGCATAGCTTTTACCATGATGCCGATAAGGAACTTTACGTATGTGGATTCTGCGGACTCGAAAGTGATAAGAGTGCCAATAAGAAGCTTGTACTTGAGGATCTCACAGGTCGTTGTGACGATGATGAGAATTACGTTGTAGGATACTTCCTCAGATATAATGAGACGATCACGTATTCAGTCAAGGCAGCGATCGTAGACGGCGAGGGAAATGAGATCGCGCTTACAACGGGTGTTACCGACGACGGAGTATCAAAGGTTTATATAAGCTTTGATGCAGTGAATAAGGCGGCAGAAGAGCTTTCCGACGGTGAATACAGCCTCAAGGTAACCTTCACACCCGTGTCGGGAGAAGATGCAAACGATCACATCATTTATCTCACGGCGGTAAAAGGGAACAAATAATTAAATAGTTCAAGTAGCCCCCCGAAGCCATAAGGCTTCGGGGGCTGTGTTTTAATAAGTTAAATGCGCCTGCTTTCGTCAGTATCAACAAAAAAACAATTGTTTAATGTGACAAATTGACGAAATGATATTGTTTTTTTCTTGACAATTAATTTTTAAAGTGGTAAAATTTATGTATATATGAGTGACGAGGACAAATTGGGTGCACCCGACGGCGGCGGTGCAGTTGGTATGGTGTATAAAGAAGAGATTACAGTTGATCTTTCGGATAAAAAGGCAACGCTTCACTTTGTTAACCCCAGCCGTTCTACACACAACGTGACTGTACAGCTCGTGGTGAATGACACCGTGATTGCCGAAAGCGGCTTGCTCACCCCAGGCAAGCGACTCTCCGAGCTTACCTTGAAGGATGGCGCTTCGATATCCGAGGGTGTATACGCCGATAATGCTAAACTCATCGTCAAATTTTATGATCCCACGACCAATGCTTGCTCGATCGTAAACAGTGAGCTTAAGGTTACGGTTACCGTAGTCGCTTGATCTGAAGTCCTTTAAGATTTGGGCGCGATGACGTAAGATATGAGGAGAAGGTTATGAAAAAAAGAGTATTTTGTCTGTTTTTTGCTATTTTAATAGTGCTTGCCGTTTCTTTAGTCGGCTGCAGAGATGAAGATGAAGAGCAACAGTTTGTCCCTCCCGAATTTGATAAGAAAGCTGTGACAGGTACGCCCGATGTGGCAGAGGGAGAGAAGGGTTATTCCTTGATCGATGCAGGAGGCGTGTATAAGGTAGGCGTGTGCGGAGAGATAAAGCTCGTTAACGGTAATGCGGACGTATGGTTTACCAATGACGCGGGAAACGACGTGTGGCTCAAGCTTCGCATACAGGACAAGAATACAGGCGAGATACTCGGTCAGACAGGGTTGATAAAGCCCGGTGAATACGTCAAGTCCATTAACTTCTCAAAATCACTCTCCGCGGGCACGGATATAGTGCTTCGCGTGATGAGCTATGAGCCCGACACCTATTATTCAAAAGGTGAGATCACCCTCAATATCACCGCTTCTTGACAGTGATTCGGTAAATTATGATAAAAGCAATCGCTCCCGATGGACTTATGTCCGTCGGGAGCGATTTTTACGAACAGGAAATTGTTAAATTTCTGACACTATATTTACTTTTATTTGATAATATGCTATAATATTTTTTAGAAAGATGTAAAATTTTCCTATTCATACACAAATATCTATTATAGAAAGACAAGTAAATATCCTGAAAACAAAGATTCATTCGTGAGAAAGGAGCTTTATTATGAAAAAAATTTGTTGTTTGTGTCTTGTATTGTTGCTTGGTTTGGGTATTTTCGGATGCCAAAAATATCCCGACACCTTGCCGGAGTTAAGCTCTGACGAGATGGAAGTGGTTACGCTTGACGAGAAGGATTTCGTTTACGGAGAGATAATTGAAAAAATATCTCCCAATGTGTTGGTGCTGAAGCTTGACTCTTCGAAAATGGCTGAAACGTGGGGACGGAAGGTTTACGTAATTACAGATGATGCGGACGATTGGTGCGTTGGAGATGAGATAGACGTTGACTTTTATACAGTACATCGTCCTTTGGATAAATCGGATCACGTAAGAATAATTGCCGATAATGTCGAAGCGCTTGCGCTTGCCTATAAGCCTATAATTTATCTTTACCCCGAAAAAGCCACCGAATGTTCCGTAAAGCTGACGCTTGATGGTGAGCTGACCTGTACCTATCCCGAATACACGTCGGATGGTTGGGACAGATTCACGGCATATCCCGACGGTACGCTGATCTTTCCCGACGGTAAGGAATATTACGCGCTTTATTGGGAGGGAATTCAGAATACGAAATGGGATCTCTCGAGCGGATTTTGCGTTAGAGGTGAAGACACCGCTGAATTTCTTGAGTGGGCGCTTGCTGCACAAGGCTTGAACCGCCGCGAAGCTAACGAGTTTATCGTATATTGGCTGCCGCTTATGCAGGATAACCCTTATAACGTTATTTCATTCCAGACAGACGCGTATACTGATGCGGCAATATTGGATATAACCCCCACACCCGACAGTCTTTTACGCGTGTTTATGGCGTATTATCCCTCCGATACCGAGGTAGAGATCGCACCTCAATCCTTTGATGGATTTGAAAGACAAGGATTTACAGTTGTCGAATGGGGCGGAAGTAAGGTAGATAAGCCTTAAAAAAATATTGAACTTAAAACAGCACTCACTGTCAGTGAGTGCTGTTCGCTTTTTCATATATCATATTGCTTATCTTTTTGAAAAAAGCAGAATATGTGTCATTATCTTCAATTTCGAAGGTGTATTTTGAAGCTCCTTCGGTAACGTATATCTCCTCTTCACAGAGGTATATAGTTGATATATCGCTTTCTGAACGTATCGAGATCGAGATATCCCAAAAGCCGTGTATATTGGTCTGCTTATCCGAATATTTTGCATTTTGTATTGCCTCGCATAGCTCGGCGGCAATCAATTCTGCTTCTTTGCCGTCAAGAAAAACGTCGACTGTGGTCGGAAGTACACTGCCGTCGGCATTGTACGGGTCATTTATTTGGAGTGTTGCGCCGCCCGACAGCTGTTCAAATGCTTCCTTTCTGATTTTCAGCATTTTCGAGGCGGTTAAAAAGGGAAGCGCAAAGCTTATGAAAAGGACGGCAAGTATCAAAAAGAGCGATATTGATGCCGCAATTATTATTTTTTTCGTATTACTCATATTTTTATTTTTCCTTAAGTTTTTTACCTTTTCATAGTATTATATTTTGTAAATAAAGTCAAGTAAATTTTAAATTAATTCAATTTGTTTACAAGGTGTTCAAAATTTAAGTATATAATATAGAAAAGAAATATTCTGAAAGGTTGTTTTACAATGTTAGAAAACGAATATCAGCCGAATAATCAAGATACAAAAGTGAGCTCTCAAAAGCTTAATATTGTAAAAATATACGCTATATCCGCAATTATTGCTACCATTCTTGCTGTGGCATTAAGAACGGTGTGCCTGTTTTATTTTTACGACATTGAAATAGGCTATCACAGCGAGGGCTTTGTCACCACCTTTTTTGAGATATTTTCTCTTTTGTCAATATTGCTTTTTGCAAGCTCGATTTTTGTTGTCAAGCGTGATACACCCACATCAGACGGAAATGGAACTGGATTATTTGTAAAGCTTGGAAGTGCTGCGGCATTATTGGCTTTCACCGCATACTTTTTGATGTCTGTCTTTTCAACGTCGCTCGTTGCATCTTCAGCCGCATTTGATCTGCTTTCAAAGATCACTGCGCTTATGGCTATAGTTTATTTTGCTATTGGTGTTTTTGCTCCCAATACAAATAAAAATATACGCGGATTGCTTGGGTTTGGCGTAATTATATGGTGTATATATGCTCTCGCCATTACCTATTTTGATATTTACGTTCAGCTTAATTCTCCCGATAAGATAATGTTGCATCTTGCACTCATATCAATAATGGTCTTTATTGTTTCAGAGCTTCGCTGCTTTGTTTTGCAGATAAAGAAAGGATTTTATCTCTTTTCTGCTTGTACTGCAACATTTTTCTGCGCTCTGTCTTCTATCCCCTCGTTTCTTTTTGGTTCGTCGATCGGTGAGTTGAACAAGTATTATATTTATGATGCAGTCATATTTGCCATTGGAATATATTCTTTGGGACGTCTTATATCTTTCGTCTTTGGAAAAGCGGTGGTCGAGGAACAGACATTAGAGAAACAGCCTTCAGAAGAACTGATTTCTGAAGAGCAGCCTTCTGAACTTGCCGAAGAGACCGAAGCTCCCGATGTTTCTATTGACTCGGAGAAAGAGAGTGACGAATGAACGCGTATTCAAGAATTGAGTGGCTTCACAAGAAGATAGCGTCGGGGTGCTATCCGAATTCAAGCCACACCGTTGAAAAATTTTCGATCTCTCAGCGTCAGGCGCAAAGAGATATAGAGATGCTTAAAAACGAGTTCAAAGCGCCGATAAAATATTCTCCGCAGAGAAAAGGATATTATTATACCGAGGATTTTGAGCTTCCCGTGCAGAACGAAAAGAATGAGACCGATTACGTTGATATCGTTTCTGATGTAGAAGACAATCTTAAGGAACAGAGTGAGGATATGCAGCTTCGTCTGCCTTACAGCGCAACGCTTAAGATAAAGGATAAGCTTACGGTTATGAATCTTCGCCGTTTTATCATCGGCAAGGATTCAAGGGACGTTTATAATTTTGAGTTTTATAACGTTGACGCATTTCTCGGGGTGCTTTTCGTTTCCGACGCCGATATTGAGGTCATAAAACCCGATTGGCTGAGGGAGAAAATGGTTGCGCTTGCAAAAAGAATAATTGAAAACAATCCGGAATGAAAAAAAGCCATTACGTCGGCTCTGCATTCTTAGCGGAGAAAACACGAACACCACCAAGGATTTTTCTTTGGTGGTGTTTTTCTGTCAGCGGAAACTTCAGAAAGGCTCCCTACGGGAGGGAGCTGGCGCCGTAGGCGACTGAGGGAGAACGCGCGACAATATAATCCACGCAAGCTGAAAGTCACGCTGGCTCCTTCCACCGCTATCGCGGTCCCCCTTCCTCCCGGAGGAAGGCTTTTGTGCGCCGTTCTTCTGCGGATAGTAGGTTCGGGCTTCTGCCCGATGGTGCGTGGACTGCCACGCGCTATGCTTGCCCCAGACGCGAGCGTCGGGAAAGCGGAAAATCCATTCAAATAAAACTAATAGATATTATCTTTCTGCATATTCTTTTTCCAACCAAACAGTGATTTTAGTTAAAAATATATTTGCAAAGTCTCTGATGAGTCGCTTTACCTTTTGCCACAAATATGCTATAATATAAACATCAAAGAGAAGGAGGAAAATCACATGTCAATGGGAAAGAACATTGCTTATTTCAGAAAGAGCAAAGGATATACACAAGAAGAGTTAGGGCAGAAGATCGGAGTGACCAATCAAGCAGTATCAAAATGGGAGTCAGAAACTTCAATGCCTGACATTATGCTCCTTTCTCGAATTGCAAATGCACTTGATGTTACTTTGGATGATTTGTTTGCAGAACGCATCATTAAGACATCAACACAGGAATCCAAGTTTTTTAACGAGGAAGCTGTTCACAATTTCCCGAAGGATGCACAAGCTGTGATTATTGATTCCTTATGTCAGCAAACCAATTTGGTAAATTGCAATACTTGGGAATTTTTGAAAGCAGAGCAGAACCCCTCTACAAAAAAGTACGACCAAATACGACAGCTTTATACGATGTGTTGCTTGTCTGACACTGCAGGTGTTGCATTCGTGTCTAACACTCTTACGATGATTGACTCCGGTATTAAGCCAACAGATATTGGTTCAATATTTGATACGCCTGAAGTAGCCTCTGGCATTAAAAAGTTATTGGATCCAAACGTGAGACAGGTGCTTTCTCATATATGTAATGAATATTTTCAGAGCACTGCGCCGTTTGACCATAAGAATCCCGAATATTTTACGATAGAAATTCGACCGAATGAACTTTCTCGTCACCTCGGAATCTCCAGTGATGATATACTGGAAGCTTTAGAAAAACTAATATCCCTGCACATCATAGAATTAGAAACAAATGATGGTACGCGCTATCTGCTTCACAAAATCAAAGCAATCGAGGCGGCAGTAACTTTCCGATTGATTGAAAGACTCATTCATAATGAAGCTGGATTTGGTTGTGGCGAGTTTTTTGCACTGACACAATATTAAATGGTTTTCCATAATCCTCGCCCCGCCTCGCGGGGCTTTTCTTTGCTTTCTGCATATCAAAAAAGCCTTCTCCTGTGGGAGAAGGTGGCAGCCGAATGCTGACGGATGAGGAGTCTTTTCGTTTGTTTCAAACACCTCATCCACCGCTAACGCGGTCCCCCTTCCCCC
>JAFQPF010000221.1 GCA_017411885.1 Clostridia bacterium | reverse complement strand
GATTCAACAATGAAATCGGAAAGCTTATCGGCTACTTCATCAATATTGAACGAGTCAGTCGTCAGCTTAACACTGTTCTCGTAAAAATCGGTAATAGCTTCAACATCAACACCGAATTTATCTAAAATTTCAATCAAAGTATCAGGCTTGTCCGTGAGAACCTTTTCCGGAGGAATAGTTTCTGTTCCGCCATTCATAAGGGATTGAAGGTCATCGGAAGTTTTGTCGGCATAATAAGGCTCAATAACGTGCTCGTTTATATATTCCGCAGGAATGGCGTAAAAATTGATCGCCAAAATTAAAGACAATCCCAAGGATACCAGACCCATAACAGATTTGATGAATCCCTTGCGATAACCCAAAACCGCCAAAAACACGAGTACTATGATTACAAATACATCAAGAAATAGTCCCATTACTTATCCCTCCGTAATTCCGAATTTATAAATTTCGTTAGCATCTTCAAAATCCACAAGCTGTGCAAAATTATCGTAGCACACCAAAGCGGTATAATCAGACTGTAGCAAGGCTGTGTCGGCACCTGTATCTATTTTACATATTCGCACGTCGCAGCTGTCAAAGTCTATCCGCATCACCGTGTTATTGGTCAAAATCAGAGAGCAATTATCTTTAAGAGCGACGGAATTTATCTTACCTTTAACTGTTTGGCTTGAAATAAGCTTTCCCTTATCAGAAAAGAATCTTGCCTCGTTTTCGCTACCGATTATATTCTTTTCGGAATAGATCATCATAAAGTCATCCGCAAAAGAGTAGCCGCTTATCTGAGATTCCACACTATACTCTTGTGTCACTTCAACTTTATCGTTATAGAACCGTAGTGCTTTGTCGGTCAAAAACGCTAAGCTGCCGTTCATATATTTAAGAGCCACGGGAAACTCGTCATAGTACGTAAGCTTCGATATTTCGGAGTCCGAATTAGCTTTTACAACACTCAACTCACATACAAATCTGCTATCTGATGCACCAACCGAAGCATACGCGAGGTACTTACCGTTATAATCAAAAGCAAACGTGTAATTGTCTTTGAAAACCCTCGAAATAAGCTCATAATCAGAATTGTAAACGTTGAATACGGTTTTGTATTCTCTGTCGCGTGTCATTATTACGTATCCGCCCTTGTCCGTCATTTTGGCGCCGGATATAGGATAGTCAAGCTTTTCCGAATAAAGCTTAGCGAAGGTACTGAATATTACAAACGAGTGACCGGACATATCGTAACACAGCCCGTATCTGTCACCTATAGAAAAATAAGGCGATGAATACACCTCGTCTATCTGCAGTACAGAGCTTCCGTTAGTATCATATAAAGATATTCCGCCGGTTCCTGCGCTTACAAGATCTCCGTTGAAGAGAGTCAACGCCTTGGAGTCGGAGGTCGGATAATGAAGCTTTTGCGTAGTTATAAGAGTATCTTCTTCGCTCGTAATATATTTGAGCATATATTGAAAATTCTCAATAGACACGTCCTCTCTGAAAAAGGAAAGCGTCAGTATAACGAACAAAACGGCAATTGTCAGCGTAATGAATTTAGCATATCTGAAAGCAACGGAAACGCCTTCGTAATAGCCGCTTATAGCCGGCTCGACTGCTTGAGTGTTATTCTCTCTTAAATCGCTCATCACGTTGATCTCCCTCCGTTCAAAATTTTCATATAGATATATTATATCATTTTGCACCCACTAAATATAGATATCAAATGTACAATTTGTTAACATTTTATTTCTAAAAGTTTATGAATTAAATAATATTAAATCTATTGATATTATTAATGTTTTATGGTAAAATAATATGATGAAATAATAACAAGGATTTCAAGGTATGAGTATGAAAAACATTCTTGTGATTGACGGAAACAGCATACTAAACAGAGCTTTTTACGGAATCAGACCCCTCACGACCAAGGACGGCGTTCCCACGAATGCGTTATACGGTTACGTTAATATATTGCTAAAAAATCTTGAACTACTCAAGCCGGAATATGCGGTCGTAGCCTTTGATCTGAAATCTCCTACCTTCAGACACAAGGAATACTCTGAATACAAGGCCGGAAGGCACGCAATGCCCGAGGAGCTTGCCACCCAGCTCCCTATAGCAAAAAGAATATCTGCTATGCTTGGCTTCAGTGTTCTTTCGATTGAGGGATATGAGGCAGACGATATAATCGGCACCGTCGCAAGCTTTTCAAACACGATTCCCGACTCGTTTTCGTACGTTCTTACCGGAGACAGAGACTCCTTGCAGCTCATAAACGCTACTACAAACATTCTGCTTTCCGGAAACACCGATACGGTTAAATACGATTCCGATGCTTTTGTCGCTAAATATGGGGTTAATCCGGAACAATTCGTTGACGTAAAGGCGCTGATGGGCGATTCCTCGGACAACATTCCCGGAGTAGCCGGAATAGGTGAAAAAACGGCGATAAAGCTTATAAGCGAGTTTTCTTCACTTGACGGAGTTTATGAAAATATCGACTCCTCCTCGATAGCAAATGGTGTAAGAAATAAGCTTGTAGCCGACAAGGACAATGCATATCTGTCTCAGATGCTTGCAAGAATTGTAACTAACGCTCCTATAGGCGTAACGATCGACGATATTAAATACAAGGGCTTTGATAGGCCTGCGCTTCTGGAAGAATTCAAAAACCTCGAGTTCGGTGGATTTATAAAACGTCTCGGTCTTGATGCTTCACAAGCTACAAGCGAAGATAGCACTTCTGAAATTACCGAGGTCACCGTTGAAGAAACAACCTTTGATAAGCTTGTCAAAGCTGCAAAAAAAGCCGACTTATTCGCTTTGGCGGTATCCGAGCTGCTTGGAAACATCGAATTTTCCGTCTCCACTGACGGAAAGAGTGTTCTTGTCTCCGCTGTCGATGTCGAATCGGCTGCTGCATTTGTGAAAGAATACTCCAAAAAGACGATCGTTTATGACTCGAAAAATCTGTTCCATCTATTATCGCTTGATCCTCAAACCAAGTTTTGCTTTGACGTAAAGCTTGCTGCTTACGTTGCTGACTCAACCGAGGGCAAATATGAACCGAGCAGGCTTGCGCTTAAGTATCTCGG
>JAFQPF010000220.1 GCA_017411885.1 Clostridia bacterium | reverse complement strand
TGAAAAGAAGATCGAGGGAAATCCACTGCTTCCCCAGTGGAGAGGCGAGCTTTATCTCGAATTCCATCGCGGAACTTATACATCTATCGCCAAGAATAAGAGAAACAACCGCCAAAGCGAATTTTCCTATCTTGACGCGGAGCTTTGGGCGACAGTCGCAAAGCAATTGTTCGGCGACGCATTCCCCAAAAAAGAGCTTCACAAGGGCTGGGAGATGATACTCACAAATCAGTTCCACGATATTATTCCCGGATCATCTATAAAAGAGGTGTACGACCAGTGCGATATCGACTACGCCTACATAAAGAGCGTCTCAGACAAGATAATCTCAGGCGTTCAGAGCAAGATCGCCGCTTCTGTCTCAAAGGACAAGGGATATATCGTATTTAACCCTCATTCCTTCGAAGGAAGTGGGCTGGTCAGGATAGACGGAAAGAGCGCGCTCGTCAGCGGTATCGCGCCCAAGGGCTACACAGCGGTAAGCAGCTTTAAGACGGACTGCGACGTAAAAATTGACGGAAACACGGTGGAAACTCCTTATCTTAAGGTCGTTTTTGATGAAAACTGGCTCATATCGTCCATATACGACAAAAAAGCCTGCCGCGAAGTGCTCAAGGCAGGAGCAAAGGGTAACGAGATCAGAGTTTACGCCGATCATCCCGACAGATATGACGCTTGGGAATGGCAGGCGTATTCAAATGATGGCTACAGAGTTCTCACCGCCTTCGACAGCGCTACCATCATAGACGACGGGGCAAGAATGGGCATTCGGATCGTCCGTCCTCATATGAACTCTAAAATAACTCAGACGGTCTGGTTCTCCGACGAGAACACAAAGATCGATTTTGAAACGGTCGCTGACTGGCACCAGAAACACCAGATGGTGAAGGCAGCTTTTGATGTTGACATAAACGCAGACAAGGCGACGTATGAGATACAGTTCGGCACTATCGAGCGCCCCACACATTGTAACACCAGCTGGGATAAGGCGAAATTTGAGGTCTGCGGACATAAGTACGCCGACATCTCCGAGGGCGGTTACGGCGTCAGCCTGCTCAATGACTGCAAGTACGGTCACGATATCCACGGAAGCGTTATGCAACTTTCTCTTTTCAAGTCTCCAACCGATCCCAATCCCGAGGCAGATCAAGGCGAGATCTTCTTCACCTACTCACTCTATCCTCACGCAAATAAGCTCTGCGACAGCGACGCGCCACGCCTTGCTTACTATCTCAACTATCCAATGACAGCTATCAAGGCTTGCGGTGAAACCGATATTTTGCCTTCAAGCTTCTCCGCGCTCACGGTCAACTGCGACAACGTGATCTGCGAAACCGTCAAGGAAGCTGAGGAAAGCGAAGACAACATCATCCGTCTTTACGAATGTAAGAACGTCCGTACAAACGCTGAGCTTAGCGTTGGACTTGATGCAAAGAAATGCTATCTCTGCGATATGATGGAGAATAATATAGAGGAGCTGCCGATCACAAACGGCAAGGTCAGCGTAAGGCTTGGTGGATTTGAGGTAGCAACTCTGAAGTTAATAAAATAAGCAATTATTTTCTATTAACACAAAATTATGAGCAACGCAAAAGCCGCAAACTCAGGTTTGCGGCTTTTGTTATTTTTCAATCACAGTATTATCTTATTGGTTCCGTCCTTGGTGACGTAATGAGTCTTAACACCTAAAAGGTCCATCCATTTTCTCGTGAGCGCCGTTCCGTACATACGGACTCTGCCGTTCTTTATCAGCTTCTCGCCGTCGGCAAGATATGGCGGGATGACCGGCTCGTTATACAGCCAATCGGCGCAGCACCACATACAAGCCTCGGGAGCGATCTCCGCATAGACTTCCATACTGCAGTTCATATGACCGTGATGCGCCATCTGAACGATGTCCGACTTCAAAAGATGGCGTGATTCTCGGAAAAGTATATCGCCGCCGTCGGGTCCGAGATCGCCGAGGAACAGAACTGTCTTGTTCTCTGTTGTAATCTTGAACACAAGCGAGCTATCGTTCATCGGGTTATTAAAAAGCCCGTCGTGCCAGGAATAAATGAAGTCGATCTTCACCTCATCCACCTGCCTGCTTTCGCCCTGAATAACAATTTCTGTCTTATCTTTGATGATTGGTAGCACTTTATTAAAAGCAGGTATCATTTCTTCAATTTCGTGCTTAAGGTATTCGTAATTGAGAACGTCGTGGTTGTTTATCCACTCATACGGCGGAAAATTATAGTATATCTTCTCGATATCGAAGTCCACAGCGCCGTTTTTCTCTATCTCATACACAAGTCCTGAGATGTGATCGTTATGGGCGTGAGTAAGTATCCAAGCGGAGATGTGTCTGCCGCCTATATACTCCTTGAGCAGCGGCATATCCTCTTTTCTTCCGCCGTCTATTACTATAACGTTATTCTGCTTCGTAACGATGACGAACGCCATCATAAACTGGCTCGTCTCGGTTATCTGATACATTACTGTGTTTTCGTTCATATGTCAATCTCCTTTTTGAGATATATTATTTATATCACATATGAGCGGAGATTTCTATACATTATTTATGAATTTTGCGCTGTACTTGAAATATTCATATACATATGATATAATGAAATCGAACAAAGCAGTTCAATTTGTCAAAATGGGGGTATAATTATGAAAAAGGCACTAAGATTTGCACATACTTCGCAATTTCCTTCGCAGTTTTGTATTTAAGCGGTTTCGGACACAGTTTGGACAATATTAAAGAAGGTGGCTTATTGATTTCCGTCTTTCTAAGAGTAACAATAGTCTTATTTGCGATAATAGCATTTGTTTCAGAAATAAACATAAAAAACAAAAATAAAATCGAAGAGCTTTCTCGTCAGGTAACAAAACTCGAAAAAGAACTTGAAAATTCTAAGAAAGATGAAGGCTGAGCAGTTTAATTCGTCAAGGGGGTATAACTATGAAAAAGCTAATATCTCTTATTTTAGCATTGACGTGTTTATCATTCTGTTTCGGTTGCAACAGCAATACCAATAAATATAGCTATAGTTCAACTTCAATATCATCAGG
>JAFQPF010000219.1 GCA_017411885.1 Clostridia bacterium | reverse complement strand
GATTTATATTGTCCGTTAATTATGCGGCACAATATATATTATTACGGAGGGGACAATTATATTCTATCAAAGCTTCATATCAAGCGAGTATTCATCCTTGAGTATATCTCCGACACCGCCAAGAATAAATTTAGGGCGATATGGGAAGGAGTTAACGGTTTCAAGCGTAGAGCATCCCGAGAGCACGAGTACAGTATCTATTTCACTTTCTATGCCCGCGATTATGTCCGTGTCCATGCGGTCGCCGACAAGCGCAGCATCTATTCTGTGACAACCGAGGCTCTTGAGCGCGTGCCGCATAATAAGCGGATTAGGTTTTCCGATATAATAAGCCTTTTTGCCTGTTGTAAGCTCGATTGGTGATACAAGCGATCTGCAAGCGGGGATAATACCGTTTTCGGAAGGACCGGTAAGGTCGCTGTTTGTTCCGATAAGCTTAGCGCCCTTGCGGATAAGAAGAACGGCTTTTTCTATCTGACTATAGTTAAGTGAGCGCGTTTCGCCAAAAACAACGTAATCGGGGTTATAATCGTTCATTGTAAAGCCCTGCTCATAGAGCGCGTTAACGAGACCGGGTTCACCTATTACGTACACGCTTCCGCCCGGGCACTGTGAGCGCAAAAACGATGCTGTCGCAAGAGCGCTTGTGTAAAAGCAGGTTTCAGGAACACTTATGCCCATACGCTCAAGCTTTTGAGAAAGCTCTCGCGGTGAGCGTTCGCTTGAATTTGTAAGAAATAAAAAGCTCTTGCCATTATTCTGCATCCAGCTTATAAAATCGTGAACACCGGGCAGAACCTGGTTACCGTGATATATTACTCCATCCATATCGCATATAAATGCTTTTTTATCGTGTAATTGCTTTAATGACTGAACCATTGTTAACAACCTCCGCAAGGGTAAAAAAATTGACAATTTATTTACGGCTTATATTGTACCATTATTTGAAGATAAATGCAATAGTTACTTATCAAAAAGTTAATTATTCAAAAAATTATCTTGATTTATTCGCAAGCTGAGTGTATAATGTAATGAGAAAAGTTCAGTTTAAGAAAGGATAAAACGATGAAGGTGTTGGTGCTATCCGTAACTGCCGGACAGGGACATAATTCAACTGCCAAGGCTATATCGGATTATCTTACAGGAGTTGGTGCCGACGTGCGCGTACTTGATACGATGAGATATATCAACCGTGCGCTCGGACAGACCGTTGATAAAGGCTACCTGTTTGTTTCAAGTAAAGCAAAGCCGGTTTATAAGGGCGCGTACAGACTTGCTGAGCTGCGCAAAAAAAGCACGGGAGAAAGCAATCCTGCGATCATTACCGCAAAGATGTTTTCGCCAAAATTAAAAAAATATATTGATAATTACGACCCGGACGTTATAATCTGCACGCATATCTTTCCTGCTATTTTTATAGACCTTTTTAAGAGCGAAAACAAGCTTAAGGCTAAAGCTATAGGTATACTTACTGATTTTGCTTTTCACCCTTATTGGGAAGAGGGTGTAATGCTTGATTACGTTGTTGTGCCTAACAGCTCTTTGCTTTATAAGGCAAGACAAAAGGGTTTTAATGATGCACAGGTACTTCCCTTCGGTATTCCGATAAACCTTAAATTTGAGCATTCTATCCCAAAAGCAGACGCCAAGCGCAGGTTCGGTCTTGATGAAAACAAGATCACTATTCTGCTTATGGGCGGAAGTATGGGATATGGAAATATTGACAAAACACTTAAGCGGCTTGATGCTATAGACGGCGATTTTCAGATAATAAATATCTGCGGAAATAATAAGCGCACCAAAGAGCGTATCGACGGTATGATTTTTAATAAAAAGGTCTTAAACCTCGGGTTTGTTGACTACGTTGATGAGCTTATGGACGCGTCAGACATAATAGTTACAAAGCCCGGCGGACTTACTACATCGGAAGCACTTGCAAAAGGTCTTCCTATGGTTATAATCAATCCTATACCCGGTCAGGAGGACAGAAACACTGAATTTCTTGTAAACAGCGGATGCGCTATGGTGGTAAGTCCGACCTTTGAGCTTGATGAAATAATCTTTTTACTGACACACGATCCTGACAGATTAAAGCTTATGCGCGAAAGCATTTCACTCTACGCGCATCCTGATTCAACAAGGCACATTTGTGATTTTGCGATCAGCTTATGTAAATAAAAAAACGGGCAATTTGCCCGTTTTTTTATATCATTTCGTTGTAAATATCGCTTTTTGAAACGTTTCTGTCACGCGCAACAGCCTTCATTGCATCCTTTTTTGTCATACCGTTATCAATGTAAAACTGTACGTGCTCTTTTATGTTCATATTGGCGTAAAAGGCGGATGCTTCAAGCTCCTCAGTGCTGATTCTGTCAACAATGAGTACGTATTCGCCCTTAGGCTCACGGTCGTTATAATACTCAACAGCTTCGCCTATGCGTGTGCGCGTAATTTCTTCGTTGAGCTTTGTAAGCTCACGGCAAAGCGCGATTTTTCTTTCACTACCGAATATTTCGCACAGATCGTTAAGCGTCTGCTTAAGCTTGTGAGGTGCCTCGTAAAATATGACCGTTCGGTCCTCGCTTCTTAGCTTTTCAAGACGCTTTTTTCTTTCACTTTTATGTGCTGAAAGAAAACCTTCAAATACAAATCCACGCGTTGACATACCCGAAAGGATCAGCGCGTTAATTGCGGCGCACGGGCCGGGAATGCTTGTAACAGTAATCCCCTTTTCTATGCAAAGCTTTACTATATCCTCGCCCGGATCGCTAATTGCGGGAGTTCCGGCATCGGTTACAAGCGCGCAGGATTCACCTGAGGCAAGTCTTTGACATATTATCTCACCGCGTCCGCTTTTATTATGCTCATAATAGCTTAATAAAGGCTTTTTAATTCCAAGATGGAAAAGTAGGAACGCCGTGTTTCTCGTATCCTCTGCGGCGATAAAGTCAACCTCGCTCAAAACCTTGACGGCACGGCTTGAGATATCGGCAAGATTGCCTATCGGTGTAGCAACAAGGTATAATACGCCGGGAAGTATTGCGTTTTTTTCTTCGTGATTATTTGTACTGTTCATCAAATTCACCGTTTTCATAAATGAAATTCAGATCTTCCGTGTAGCTTTGATCTGCGTTATACATAATCAGCGGCTTTGTAATGCTGACGCTTGCTCCTGCGCCCTTTTTAGCCTCTACAAGGACAAGACACGGAGACAGCTCAACCCTTGCGTGTACAAAGGTCATACGCTTAGGTTCAAGATTATTTATTCTTAATGCATCGATTAAATCGCATAATCTGTCCGGTCGGTATACACAATAGAAATATCCGCCGTGCTTAAGTGTACGCGATGCAGCAGAGCAAAAATCGTATATTGAACCGCAGGTTTCGTGTCTTGCTATGTTTTTTATATCAAATTCATTTGATTTACCCGAATCGACCTTCATATATGGGGGATTTGTGAACACAACGCCTATGTTATCATCAAAATAATCGGGTGTAAGTGAGCAGATATCACAGTTGTGTGCGATTATTTTATCAGTCAGCCCGTTTTCGATAACGTTTTTTTCAATAAGGTCGGAATAATCCTTCTGAAGCTCGCAGGCGTGAATCTTCGCATACTTCCCTTTTGAAGCGGACAACAGTGAAATTATACCTGTTCCGCTTCCGAAATCACAGGCGGTATCCTTGGTGCGTTTTTTCATATATGCGTACAAAAGATATGCGTCCGTGCCGAAGGTAAGCCCGTCTTTATACTGATAAAGCTTGAGCTTTTCGTTAATTTCGGTTAATGTTACTTCACTTTTCATTTGATAGATGAGCAGAGAATTTCTGCCTTTCCGTGTATTTTGAAGCTTCCGAGTCCTGCGGGGATAAAATAAGTTTCGCCGGTATTTGCCGGATATATATCCGAGTCGTATTCTATTTCACATTCACCCTTGGTTACCGTGAGAGATAAAAAGCTTTCTTCTGTGCATATAAGCTCGTCGCTTGCATCAAGCACCATCTTTTCAACCGTGAATTTATCGGATGATATGAGTGTTTCGGCATTCTCCGATACTTTTATTGAAAGCTTCTTTGCGTTAGCCAATGCATTGATTTCGCTGTCTGTATATTCGTAAATCACCTCAAGGGCTTTTTCTGTGTGAAGCTCACGCTTACTTCCGTCCTTGTCAATGCGGTTGTAATCGTAAACACGGTAGGTAACGTCGGAATTTTGCTGTACCTCGTATAGCAGTATTCCCTTTCCCATAGCGTGAACTAAGCCCGCGGGTATAAAGTAGCAATCGCCGGGCTTGACGGTACATTTGCGTAAATAGCGTTCAAGGGTGCCTGAATTAGCGGCACGCAAAAATGCCTCTTTGTCATAATCATTTACACCTAAAACAAGCTCGCTGTCTGTG
>JAFQPF010000218.1 GCA_017411885.1 Clostridia bacterium | reverse complement strand
TGTTACCTTTTCTTCTCCCGGCTTGAACACCTCAACAACGGGTTCGTACTGGCAGATTCCGATGCATCCCGTCTGGGATACGCTAACCTTTTCGTTAAGGCCCTGCTTTGCAACCTCCTCAACGAATGCGCTGAGAACGGGGCGCGCGCCGGCAGCGATTCCGCAGGTTGCCATTCCGACAACGATACGTGTTTCGGTCGTTCCTTCGCGCATAGCTACCTTATCCTTCATCATGTCTCTGATGGCAGCAAGTTCAGCTAAACTTTTCATCTTGAAATCCTCTCTTTCATTTATATGAATTATATTGTTCACTTAAATATTGTTCTATCCACGAAAGTATTTCGGGCTCTGCGAGGCTTATGCCCTCACCGAGTACCTCTTTTAATTCTCTCGTGTCAAGTGCCACTTCATTTTGCTCTGTCTTGTGTGTAAAAAGAATATCTATATCCCCCGCGCCATGTATCAGCGTACACAGGCTTGAGATGATATCCCCGAGCGGTGTAAAATCGATATGGTCCTTATAAAAGCTTGCTTTTGTGACGGTTCCGTGGTCAAGCGGGTATTCAAGCTCGCTTTTCGAGCTTATCGAAAAGCTTCCGCCGGTCATTTCCGCCTGCATCTTAAGAAACGGTATTCCGAGTCCGACCTTTCGCGTTTTTCGCGTGGTGCAGAACGGATCGGTCACGCTTTCGACCATTTCAGGACTCATACCGCATCCGTTATCCGATATCGTGAGCGTGAAGAGATTTCCCTCTTCAACAAGCTCGATCTTTATAAGCGTTGATCTTGCCGTTATCGAATTCTGTGCGATATCGAGTATGTTAAGAGATAATTCTTTCATTATTATAAAGCCTTGTCCCTTTCGTCTGCGTATATGCCCTCGCCCCTCAGATACATAAACAACTGTTTTCTTACGTATGCGCTGCTATACGGCTCATCATCAAGCTCGATATAGTTTTCAGCCTCGTTTATGTCCCACAGATAATGCGCGTCCGAATTAACGACCCGCCTTTTACCCTTAAGTGAGGGGATCTGCTCTGAAAGCTCGTTTATCTTTGCGCTGTCCTTATATTCCACACATACAAAGTCGGGTGTATCGGGCAGAGTGCCGAGAGTCGCCACGATGCCATTTGCCATCCTGTCGATATGCGCGGGATAGACGAGCGCGTTATGCTCGAGCGCAAGCTTATGTGCCGCCTCGATCGAAAGCGAGGTCGCTATCGGAAGGAAGTTTTCCTCAACTCCCACAAGCTCGTCGTTTTCGTCAAGATACATCTGCTTTCCAAATATGTCCTCACGGTTAGGAAAGGGCGTTCTGTAATCATCAAGCGCTTTGCTGAAGGCAAGCGCGTCGCTTAAGAATTCAAACAGGCAAACGATATGAATATCCTCGCTTGTCGTAAGCTCCATCCCCGCGACACCGATAAGACCGTTTGCAGACGCGGCTTTCATAAAGCTTTCGCAGTTGCCGCAGGTGTTATGATCTGTCAAGGCAACTATGTTAAGCCCCTTGAGTGCCGCCATACCGCAAATATTGTTCGGCGTCATATCGTCATCCCCGCAGGGGGATAAGCAGGAATGCAGATGAAGATCGTAATAATATCTTCTCATCCTTCAAGCATCCTTGAAAGTGACGCGCACAGCTCATAGGTCGTGTTCTTTGATCTGAACACGTTGATCTCCTTGCTTTGCGCCGTTTCGATAAAGCCGGGATCCGGCTCTGCCGATTCCGCAAGTATCACGCAGGAAAGATCAAGCAGCGACGCTACCGCGAGCGTGTTTATATTGGACATAATCGTGACAAGCACGTTTGATTCCTTTGCGTGCCCCATGACCCAGCTTAAGAGGTCGCCGGCGTATACGCCCAGGACTTCCCGTTCACCATCTGCAAGGTTAAGCACCTCAAGGTCAAGTCTTTCACAAACAGAATTTACCGTCATATCCGTTTTCTCCGGAAAAGCTTTACTTTTTTTCGCCTCGCTCAAGGAACACACAATCCGAAAGCTCGGCTCTTTCTTTTATAACGTCCTCGGCAAAAGCACGGCAGGTAGGAGATCCGCAGGCTCCGCAATCAAAGCCCGGAAGCTTATTATCGAGCATAAGTATCTCCTTCATAAGGCTCATCGCCTTAACTCTGTCCGAATCGAGTCTTGACACAGGCTCATATTCATTTTGCCTGTATGCATACTCCTCGGGTATCTGCTTTGCCTCTTCAACAGTCGGTCTGTTCTGCATTACGGGAAGATACCTTTTAAGGTTCTGTATCTTCACCTTTGTAAGATACGGATTGCCGACCGTCATTACTCCGCCGACACAGCCTGAGCTGCAGGCGTTAAGCTCTATATAATCAAGGAAAGGAAAGCTTGCGGTTTCAAGCTCGTCAAGCACCTTGATTATGTTCTCGATGCCGTCTGCGGCAAGATATCTGTCGTTTAAGAGCGCCGATGCCTCGCCGCCGCTTACCGCCCAGCTCATTCCCACCATTCCGGTCTTTGAGATCGGTGAGGGGGAGTCTATCTTACCCATAGCTCCGAGAAGCTCAAAATATACTTCATTTACCGCGACAACGTAATCAACGTTGCTTTTGTGTCCGGCAAAATCATTCTTCACCGCGCTTACCTTTGCAGGGCAGGGTGAAATAAACACCGTTACTATATCCTCCCGTTTAAGCCCGGGATTCTTTTCAAGCGCTTCATCCTTTGCCCTTGCCGCCGCGATCTCCATCGGGGAAAGCATCGGCACAAGATTGTCGCACAGATAAGGAAATCTTAAGGATATAAGCCTTGTGACTACCGGGCAAGCCGAGCTTATTACCGGCCGTCGGATATCTTCTCTTTTAAGATACTGCCTTGTGTACTCTGTCACGAGCTCTGCGGCACGTGCTACCTCGTACACGTAATCGAAGCCTATATCAAGAAGTCCTTGCAATATGTAATCGGCGTCATCGAGATTTTCAAACTGTCCGTAAAGGGAGGGCGGCGGAAGAGCTATCACGAATTTCTTGCCGAATGGCAGATCAGAGAGCTTGTCTGCAACGGCGCGCTTTGCCTTATGCGGACACTGCCTTATACATTCGCCGCAGTCAATACATCGGTCGGGGTTAATAACCGCGTGTCCGTCCCTTATGCGTATCGCTTCGGTGGGACAACGCTTCAAGCAGGTGATGCAACCCTTGCACTTTTCGGTGTCAAGAGCCACTGAATGCTTGTAAGGGGCCATTTAATCACCTCAAATATTTACTGACATTGTAATTTTTGTACCTTTACCAACTTCGCTTTCTATCTTCAGCTCATCAGTATAACGCTTTATATTCGGAAGTCCCATTCCGGCTCCGAAGCCGAGTGAACGGATATTATCCGGGGCTGTCGAATACCCCTCGCGCATCGCAAGCTCTATATCGGCGATACCCGGACCGTGGTCGGTCATCACAAGCGTGATCTTGTCGGGCGATACGGATACGTCAGCCTCGCCGCCTCCGGCGTGGATGACCATATTGATCTCCGCCTCATACATCGCTATTGATACTCTCCTTATCACCTCGGAATCAAGGCCGATCCTTCTGAGTATCTTTTTTACCTCAACCGAGGCTTCGCCCGCCGAGGTAAAATCCTTACCGTCTACACTAAAATGGAACTCAAGGGGAGCAGGATTATCCATCACTCCACCTCCTGCGGCTTAAGTCCGCCGTTATAAAGACGTCCGCACGCTTCGAACATACGCATCGGCGAAGCCAAGACCACGATGCCTGCATCTGCGGCAAGCGCGATCATATCCTCGCTCGGCATCTTGTTTCTTACAAACACGATACAGCGCATATCCATCATTTCAGCCGTTCTTATTACCTGCGGATTTACAAGGCCTGTAAGCAAGACTGCCTGATCCTTTACAAAGGCAAGCACATCGCTCATCATATCGCTTCCGCAGGCCGAGTGTACCTCGTGCTCTATAAGCTCATCACAGCAAAGCACGCGCGCACCGAGCAAAGATGCTATTTCGGACATTTTCATAAGAATCTCCATACCGCATACGCGGCTTTTTTAATTTCTGTTTTAATCAGTCAATGAAGGGTGCAAGGATCTTGTCTACGTCTGCAGGAACAAGTCTTCCGTAAACTTCATCGTTAATTGTAAGTACAGGTGCAAGTCCGCACGCACCGATGCAACGTGTTGCGTCAATGCTGTACTTTCCGTCGGAGCTTGTTTCGCCAACTCCTACGCCAAGCTTTTCGGATATCTTTGCGATGATATCACCCGAGCCCTTAACGTAGCAGGCTGTTCCGAGGCAGACCGCAACTGCAACCTTGCCCTTGGGGTTAAGCACGAACTGCGAATAGAAGGTCGCAACTCCGTATACCTCAGCAAGCGAAACGTCCATCGCAAGAGCGATGTGGTTCTGAACCTCTATCGGAAGATATCCGTAGATGTTCTGTGCTCCCTGAAGGATAGGCATAAGCGCACCCTTGTCATCCTTGTGCTCCGCGATGAGCGCGTCAAGCTGTGCTTCCTGCTCTTTTGTTCCCGCGAAGGCAACTGTGGTCAAATTCTTTTTCATTTGAAATCCATCCTCCTAATAAGAATTCTCTTAAATGTTGGTCCCGGTAAAAAGATTGTTAATTTTTCGACAAACGCGATTCTTTTCAGCCTAAGACGCATTCACCAATACATTATACTATATATTAAAGAAAAAATCCATAGTTTTTTCGAATTTTTTTGCAGAAAAATCAAGTTTTTTTAAGATTTTTTGCATTTTTTGCAGAAAAAAGGTTTTAAAAAGGCTGTTTTCGGTTCATCAAACCCCCGCGCAGGCGCTTTTTCGCTTGCCTCGTTTTGTCCGGACACGCCCTGCTTTTTCAACTGACAGTTGATATTTTTTCACTTTTATGCTCAATCAATATTGCCTTTTGAGCGATCAAGGGGGATAATTG
>JAFQPF010000217.1 GCA_017411885.1 Clostridia bacterium | reverse complement strand
TCTTACGCTCGTCGGTGGTGAGTGGTCTGCATTCGTTCGCTCAGCACCGCCTTACGGCGGATACGTTTGTCAGTGGTGAATGTTTGAACGGGAGGAGAAGTTTTGCAAGCAAAACTCGCCCCTCCCCTACCAATTTTTATCAATGTTGGGGGTATGGGTTAAAGACTTAAAATCTGCATAAACCTCACGCGCGTTTTGCCTCCGGGTGCTACCCGGCGCGAGTTTATGACAAAACCAAAAATCCCCACTTGTTTCACACAGAGCGAGGATAAGCAAATATAATAAGCCGGATATTCAAAAGTTTTTGCGGACGGGAGAAGACTTTGCAAGCAAAGTCTGAGGGGGAGCTTTTCTCAAAAAGCTCCCCCTCGTAATAAAAAACACCCTTCAATTAAAGCTAACGCAAAGCGGAGCATCAAGCGGATAGGTCTGCACAAGCTTCGGTATACGGCCTTCAATCGAAAACAGCGCGATACCCGACGCCTCATTTGTAACGACGAGCCACTTTCCGTCGGGCGAGATATTGAAATCGCGCGGAGAGCCGCCACACGAGGAGATTTCGCCGCAAAGGCGTGCCTTTGACGTGCTGATATCGACTATGCTGATAACATCAAAGCCGCGGTTGGATGTATATACAGTCTTTTCATCGGCAGATATGCGGATAGCGGCAGATTTTGTCTGCACCACCTCGCGCATACGGTCGGGGTAAAGGTCGACCGTTTCGTGCACCTCAAGAGCTTTTCCGTCATACGTAAGTCTTGTGAGTGTCGAGCCCATTTCAGAAAGCACCCACAGCTCGCTGTCATTTTTGGCTGTAACAAGATGTCTCGGACCTGTTCCCGACGGCATTTTTGCCGCACCAAGGCGTTTCAAGTCCTTATTATAAAGCACAACCTCATCGCATCCGAGGTCACACACAACAACGTTTGTATCCGAAAGCACGCGCACGAAATGAGCGTAAGGGTGCGACTGTCTGAAAATGTCGCTCGAATGACCTGTGTGCGACACGGTGATTATCTCGCCGTCAAACAAACGCGATACGCTTCCCGAATAGTAATTGGCAGTATATACCGCGCCGTCCTTGCCTATATCAAGATGACACGAGCCGACGCCTCCGGTAGGCAAAATTTCAGACGGCTCTGTAAGAGAGCCATCGCTTTCAATTTTATAAGAGATCAATCCCGAAACGGCGCAGTCTGACCACGCCTGCTTTTTGAGCGCGTACAGTCTGCCGTTATGCACTACCGTGTATTTAGGTTCAGAAAGAGGGGTTTTATCAACAAAGCGCAATCCCGTGTTGTTTATCTCGTATCTGTATATTCCACCATCCTTTGTGCAAGAGGAAACATATATCTGCATATCAATTCTCCAAATCAAACTTTTTCTTGAGCGAACGCATAAATCCGATAAGCAGCGCTCCGAGTCCTATATCAGTGAATATCCAGGATATCGGATAAGACACGTATACACAGGATGCGCTCGGGAATATCGGGAACACACAATTTATCCACAAAAGCCTGAAGGCACAAACTCCGAACACGCATATAAGCATAGGCGGAAGCGTTTTTCCTATAGCTCGCATAGAGCCCGAAAGCACCTGCATAAGCGTCGCAAATCCAAAGAACACCACTATATAGAAAATTCTGAGTCTTGCAAAGCCCTTGCTTTCGATATCACCCGGAATAAACAGCTCAAGGATCTGATCGGCAAAGGTATAAGCAAGCACACCGATAATCGTGCTGGCAATAATGCCGAGAATAACCGAAGTGATTATTATCCGCTTCACGCGGTCAAATTTGCGCGCGCCGACGTTTTGACCGACAAAGGCAAGCGCGCTTTGACCGAGAGAATCGCTTATAATGTCGGCAAAGCCGCTGATGCTTCGCGCGGCGGTATCGCCTGCCATAGCGGCGGTGCCGAGCGAGTTGATGGACGACTGTATGAAGAGATTGGAAAAGGAAAAGGTCGCCGACTGAAGTCCGATCGGTATTCCCTTTTTCATAATCTGCACAAATTCACCCGGATATAGCCGGACCGCGCGCAGATCTATCCTGCACGGCAGATCGTTCACGGTCAGATGTCTTACTATAAGAAACGCCGATAGAATATTCGCCGCAACGGTTGCTATAGCAACGCCCTCAGCCTTCATTTTGAACACTATCACGAAAATCAGATTAAGTACAACATTCAGAACACCGCCGCAAAGCAGATAAACAAACGGGCTTTTGGTATCCCCCTGCGTTTTTACTATCGCCGAGCAATAATTGTATAGCATATACACAGGCGCACCGCCGAGATATATCTGCATATACAAAACCGCGCCGTCAAGCACTCCGCCCTCTGCGGGCGTTTTCATAAGCGTAAGTATCGGGCGTGCAAAGGCTATACCAAGTACCGCAACAACCGTGCCTACCACAAGAGAGGCGGCGACTGCATTGTGAGCATGGCGCTTTGCCTTATCGTAATCTCCGGCACCGAGATTATGCGAAATACATACCTGTGCGCCGACCGACAGACCGATAAAAGTGTTTACGAATAAATGTATCAGCGAGCTTGTCGCACCCACCGAGGACAGCGCATCACGGCCTGCAAAGCGGCCTACCACTATCTGATCCGCCATATTAAAGAATATCTGTAAAAATCCCGAAAGTATCAAGGGTATTGCAAACAAAACGATACGCTTGAGTATCGGTCCGCTTGTCATTTCTATGTTCTTGCCCATAAATGCTCGCCTGTCCTTAATTTCATATTTTTATTTTACCACCTTTAACAGATCAAGTCAAGCAAAAAGGGCTTTGATTTTGCATAATTTTTGAAAAAGCTATTGACACCTGCTCTTATGGGTGATAAACTATATTCGGTCGCAAAACCAAAATATATCTCTCATACAGCAGGAGGAAATTATGAAGATTTTATTCCAGGGCGACAGCATTACAGATGCCGGCCGCGACAGAAACGATATTCACAATCTCGGAAACGGATACCCGAAATTTGCCGCAGAATATATCAAGGAAGATTACCCCGATATCGATTTTGAATTTGTAAATCTCGGTATCAGCGGAAATCAGACAAAGGACCTTGTCGCAAGACTCGAAAGCGACTTTGTAGATATCCAGCCCGATATCGTATCCATAATGATCGGTATCAACGACGTATGGCACCACGCAAGTGACAGATCGTGGATCCCGGCAGAAATATTTGAAAACAACTACAGAACAGTACTTACGGCACTCAAGGAGCGCACAAACGCAAAGATCGTAATGATCGAACCCTTCCTTTTGCCGACTGTAAGCGGTACGGATAACAAGGATTTCTTCAGAGAGGATCTTGACCCCAAGATCCAGATCATCAGAAAGCTCGCGTATGAATTTGCTGACGTATATATCCCGACAGACGGACTTTTCGCATCGGGACTTATCGGATGCGAGCCTATGGCATACAGTGCTGACGGCGTACACCCCAACACAGAAGGCGCAATATTCATCGGTGAATATTACGCAGACGCTGTCGCAGAGCTTATCGAGGAGCTTAAGTAAAAACAAAAAAGCTTTCGCCGCGGCGAAAGCTTTTTTAATTGAAT
>JAFQPF010000216.1 GCA_017411885.1 Clostridia bacterium | reverse complement strand
GCTTCGTACTCGCTTTCGCTTGCACGTATTTCCACAACACGCTCACGAAGCTTTTTTTCACATTCAAGCGCGAATTTTTCGTCCTCTGTAGGCTCCGGGGTGCCGAAAAACGCACATCCCGCAAGCGCAAGCAGAGAAAATGCAAAAAGAATCGCGCAAAGCTTTTTTGTTTTCATAATAATCTTCATCCCGTATTTTATAAGTATAGTACAAACACTGTCCATCAATACAAATATATCCAAAATATACGATTCAAATATTAATTTGTTTTCTCTCTTACAAAATATACCTTGGCTTCATCCTCGTGAACGTACTTTGAAAGATAACCAAGAGCATATCCGTCAAATTTGTGCTGCACTGCCGAGGGGGCTCCGACCTTTGTCATACCGTTTCCGTATTTCTGCACGTAGGTGTTGCCCTTGAACGAAGGCAGCCACGGTGCGCTGTAAGCGCCAAGGTCACAGGCATTCATTCTATCAAGTAAGAATATATTGTCTTCGATCACAAAATCGGTTGCCTCGTTTCTGTGATTCCAGCCCTTAATGCTCGCCGAGCGTCCGGGATCCATTCCCCAGCCGAGTCCCGAATAAGCCAAGATATTATCCTTATAAACTATATTATGCATTCTTCTTACAGCCGAATCGTTTTCAGACGCGCCCATAAAATACTCTATATTATAGATGCATTTTTCGATAACGTTATTTGTAAAGTACACGTTTTCGTGTATAACGTCGTTTGTTCCGCCCGAGGAGATCTGATGCGTGATGCCTGCGTCATAGCACTGATATACGTAGCAATTATCTATAACGAAATTATTGCATCCGCCGTATATCTCGATACCGTTACCGAAGCGAACCATATTTCCGCCTCTGTAATACTGCGCCGATCCGCCGATGTAGCCTACCTCACAGTTGCGCACGGTCACGTTGTAGACCGTACCCATACCAATGCCGTGGCTTCCCGAATACTTGATACAGATATTATCAAACACCGTGTTTGACGCGCCTCTTATAAGGTTACCTCTGTACACAAGCTCGATCGAATCGTAAACCTCACCGGGGTTGCCCTCATCACATCTGACGTATAAGCGCGATATAGCCGTGCTTACGTCAACCGATTCCTGTCCGAGAAGCACGTATTCACAGATAAATGTATCGTTTTGGGTAAGGCTGGTAAGAGGGTCAAATTTTTCACCGTTTACAAGAAGCGTCTTCTCCTTGATCTGCGGTACAAGCTTTGTTACGGTCTTTTCGCCGTCATTATATACGATATTACCGATATCAAGAACGTGATTGTTATATTTCCAGATGTTTGTTGTGCCGGGAGTAAGCACCCACTTTGCCGGATCTGCCGCGTTTCCGAGGTCATTTCCGTTAAACAAGGGCTTATTTCCTTCGCCGTATGCCGAATATGTAACGCCCTCCTTGGCATTCCATCTTTCACGCCATTCGCTTCCGCGCTCAAACAAAACTATATCGCCCGAGCCTACTGTGCCGTCATTCTGCATTTTCATAAGCTTTGATACAGTCTTTATTGCCTTTTCGGGGGAGCTTGCATCGTTAAGGTCGTTTCCGTTATTTGAAACGTAGAAAATTTTGGATACCGATTTTTTCTCATATTCGCTTTCGGTATTTCTTATTTCCTCAATGCGGGCTCTGAGCTTTTGTTCAGCCTCTTTTGCATATTTTTCGCCGCCTGCGAAGTCAGTATCAAAATCCTCAGCGACTACGTTTTCGCCAAATGCGCAAATCCACATTTCTTTTCCATCCTCTCCGATATACGAGATATGGTCTATTGCCGAATCGATTATGTCCGCAAACGCCCAATGGTCGCTGCTCACATCAGAAAAATAATCCTTGACCGAGGCGTACATACCGTTGGCGTTACATTTTCTGCCATACGCGTTGTTGATCATCTTGACCACCTCTGCGCGGCTTATATTGTTATCGGGCTTGAAGGAATACGTGCCGTTTCCGTTATCGTATCCGTTGATCATTCCCGCTTTACCCGCCGCTGAGATAAGCTCTGCTCTCTTATGATCGGCAGGCACGTCTGTAAAGCTTCCGTTTCCGCCCTTATCGGTCAGTATGCCGAGTGCGTACACAAGCTCTGCGAATTCGGCACGGGTTATCTTCTTTTCGGGTTCAAAATTGTCGTTATATGAATCAAGATAGCCTATACAGTCAAGAGCCGCGATATAGTTGTAATACCATTTGTCGCTTGTAACGTCGGCAAATGTGCATGGCATTGCGTCAGGTACACGGCTGTCCGAGCCAAATGCGAGTCTTGCTATTATCGTACAAGCCTCTGCTCTTGTCATATTGCCGTTTATTCCGAAGGATTTGTCGCTGTATCCGCTTATATACGATTTATGAAACTCGGTATCACCGGGCTTATCCTTGAGCATAATGATATGTGAAATATAGATAATGTCGTTATTCTTAAGCTCGCGGGGAGAAATATCTCCAAACGGGTATATATGTATCTGCTGTATGATCGGATCAATCCCCTCGATCCTGTTTGCTCTTGCAGGGGTAAGGTCAACCGTTGCAACGCTCCACTTTCCGCTTTCAATTTCCTCTTT
>JAFQPF010000215.1 GCA_017411885.1 Clostridia bacterium | reverse complement strand
GCCCGATTCAAGTGCAGAAGCTGCGGGCGCAGCCGTCTCCTCTTTTTTGCCGGTAGGCTCGGGAGCCTTCATTATGCTCGCTTCGCCTGTAGCAGGTGTGCCCTCGCCCTTATATTCGAAGCTCTTTGCCTCTTCTTCTGTCTTGAAGCAGGCAATATATTTGATTTCAACGTAAGTGCCGTCGGTGAGTGTTTTTTCGTGCGCACCGAAAGGCTTGATGCTGAGAGTCACCGGAACGCTTGCGGTTGCAACGCCGTTTCCTCCCGTCATGTTGTTCATGTTAACAACAAGGCTGTGCCACTTGTCATCGCGCTCTGTTTTAACCCTGCCTTCCTTGGAAAGCCAGCTTTCCTTGCCGCCAACGTACATCGCGATATCGGCACTTGCGCGCGCATTGGTTCTGTATCCGATCGCCACATAGGGGTAATCGTAAAGCGAAACCTCGCTCGGTGTGAATCTGAGGATACAGTTGCTGTTGTTGTATGTACCTGCAGAAGCAGTGTAGCGCACGTACTTGTATGTATCCTCCTTAAGCTCAAATCCGAAGTCGCTTGTTCTTGCAGTAAGTGCAGCAAGCGACTCGCCACCGTATACAGTCTTAACCTCTGCCGCCGAAACGGTAAAAGGAACAGCTGTAACGATCATCAGAATTGCGACCAATAAACTAATAAATCTTTTCATTTTTTTCCCTTTCTATTACTTAAATATTGGTTTGTACATTTTATCACATCCGCAGTTTTTTTTCAATTCGCATTATACCCGAAAACACCCACATTTTTTTATGCGATTGGCACTAAGAAAATACAAAGCAAAAGTATTTAATAAAAAGCCCTTGACAAAAGGCAAAAAATGTGGTAAAATAATTTGCCGCATGAAAAAGGTTATAAATCCCTTACGGGTACCTTGACAGCGAGACATAATGAAAGTGAGGTGCTTTTCGTGTACGCAATTATCGTAACAGGCGGAAAGCAGTACAAGGTAGCCGAGGGCGACGAGCTTTTCATCGAGAAGCTTGAAGCTAACGAAGGCGAAACCGTTACCTTCGACAAGGTGCTTGCAGTATCCGCAAACGACACCCTTACAGTTGGCGCTCCCTACGTTGAAGCTGCTTCTGTAAAGGCAACCGTTGTTAAGAACGGTAAGGCTAAGAAGATCCACATTCTTAAGTACAAGTCCAAGAAGGACTCGAAAAAGAAGATCGGTCACAGACAGCCTTATACTAAGGTTCGCATTGAAACAATCGCGGGCTAAGTAAGAAAGAAACGGTCACTTAAATGACAGAGATTACTTTCTACACATCAGACGGAGTGTTTTACGGGTTTACAGAAAAGGGGCACACCCTTTACGGCGAGGAAGGAAATGATATCCTTTGCGCCGCGCTTTCCTCAATGACGATGTTGATAATCAATACGATCGAGGTCGGCTTCGGTTCAAGCGTTGATTATATAATCGACGATGATACCACAACGGTAAAGCTTATCGCACGCTCTGCTCTTCCTGTATTCGAGGAGGACGAGTGCATTAGATTCGCCGTAAGCGGACTTATCGCATCCTATTATCACCAGCTTGAGGAGCTTGTTGAGGAGTATTACGACTATCTCGACGTCAAGGTCACAGAGCTTGATCCGTAAGGACTCTACAAAATGCAAACACAAATAATCGAAAGGTATTGGAGGTGCAGCAAGGCATGATCAGATTAAGCTTGCAGTTTTTTGCTCACAAAAAAGGTGTCGGTTCCACAAATAACGGCCGTGATAGCGAAGCTAAGCGTCTTGGCGTAAAGCGCGCTGACGGTCAGCACGTGCTTGCCGGCAACATTATCGTAAGACAGAGAGGCACAAGCGTTCATCCCGGTAACAACGTTGGTATCGGTAAGGATGACACACTCTTCGCTCTTATCGAAGGCACTGTAAAGTTTGAACATATCGCAGGCGGCAGAAAAGCCGTTAGCGTTTATGCAGACTAATCAGTAAGGCTAAATAAAAAAAGCAGGTTTTCACCTGCTTTTTTTATTTTTTATTCTCTTGCTTACAAATACTATCAATTCAAGGATCAGAAAAGCAGTTACCGCGCCCGATATATCAAGCAAAATATCGCTTACCCTGAACGCACGTCCGGGAGAGGTTAACTGTATTACCTCGTCAACGGTTGCAACAAATCCGCTAATCAAAAAGAGCAAGCTTATCTTATTTCTTCCGGATTTGAGCGAAAAAGCCCAAAGTGTCAGGAATATAAAGATTCCAAGCAAAGCAAATTCGGCAAAATGCGCAAGCTTTCGGACAACGGCATCGCTTAAGCCGCCTTCAAACAAGAATCCAAGAAGCTTATTTATAAATCCCGTCACCTCTCCGCTTTGAACACTTGAAGCTTCCGCGCTCAGCATAGAAAAGCTCCATATAACGCAGGACCAGGAAAATGTCAGCACCGAAAATATTGCGGCTAACGCCTTTTTGAGTCTCATAATAATTTTTCCTCTCAATAATCTGTAATACAAGTATACATTTAACATATTTCAATTGTATGAACGAAGCCCGAGTTTGATAAATATTTCACTTCTTTTTTGATTTTTGTACAATTATTTTCGTTAAGTTCAAAATAACTATTGCTTTTTGCTCGTTTTTATAGTATAATAGAAAGTAATATATAGTGAAAGGAAGTGCGAGATAACGATGGGCGATACCCCTGCCCCGTGTACGCGCGCGTTTGTATACGTACAAAAGGCTCTGCCGCGCAGAATCACTCAGGTAATTCTGAACACAAAGCGTGAAAAGCAGAGTGTATGTCAGGCAAACACTGCCGTACCCGATCCGTGTG
>JAFQPF010000214.1 GCA_017411885.1 Clostridia bacterium | reverse complement strand
TCTGCGGATGAAATTCTCGTAAGCGCATTTCGGGGTGAGAGGCTCGTCATCATAAATTCTGATAACATCCCAGAGTCCCGCGTTCCAATGGACCACGTCCGCGTCGGTAGGCCATTCGCCTTTAGTCTTCCAATCGTGAGCGAAGCGAAGCGTGTACTCCGCGAATCTGCTGTTTTCGGTGGGGGAGAAGACCTCTGCTGTTCCCGCAAAGCCCTCTTTTACGTATTTTTCATAGCCAAGGCGGATAGAGTCGCCTATAAGAATTATTTTTTTCATAACGTAAATATTCTCCTTATTCTATGAGTTAAGTTTATTATAGCATAGATTCTCTTACTTTTCAACCTTTTATAATAAAAAGCTTTTCTCTTTGGCGAAAAGCAACCTCACTTCTTACTTATTACCTTTTACCTATTACTTCCCAAAAATCCTGCCGTTTGAGTTAAGAGTGAAGAGGTAAGAGGTAAAAAGTAAAAATCCCGCACTTTCGTGCAGGATTTTTGGTGGGAGCGGGTGGATTCGGACCACCGAAGTCAGTGACAACAGATTTACAGTCTGCCCCCTTTGGCCGCTCGGGAACGCTCCCTGGAGCTGGTGATCGGAGTCGAACCAACAACCTGCTGATTACAAATCAGCTGCTCTGCCATTGAGCCACACCAGCGTCTATCCTCCCGGCGACTTTTATATTATATCAAAAGCATTTATGTTTGTCAATACCTTTTTATAATTTTTTTGATATTTTTATTGTGAATTTTTACAGTGCGATCACCCATTCGGCAATCTTCATTACAACAGGTATGCTTAAGACCGAGGCAACCGAGGTTATACCAACGACCTGCGCCGCATATTCGGGCACGATGTCGTAAATTTCGCCGAACATAGTTGCGTTGGTAGCGCAGGGGAATGCGGTCACGATAGTAATAAAATAGGTCATAAATTCATTAAGACCCAAAAGCTTGCACACAAAAAGCGCAATAATCGGAATAACAAAAAGCTTTGTAAGGGTAAAGCTGTATAGCTTGAGCGAATTAAATAACTGCTTAAGCGGACGCATCGCAATAAGTCCGCCCACTATAAGCTGGGATATAGGAGTGCAGAGATTGCCAAGGAAGGTAAGCGAATCGGCAAGGAATGACGGCAAGACGAAATAAGGCTTCAGTACGTATAAAATGATACCTATAGCGCAGGGGACAGTTCCGAAGTTAAGGAGCATTTTCTTCGGGCTGAGCTTGATATCGGTGCGCTTTCTGCCCAAAAGTATCATACCGTAGCTCCACAAAAACAGGTTGAAGGCAATAACGTAAAACGCGCCGCAAAACAGTCCGTCCGAGCCGAGCATAGCGCCAAGCACGGGAAGTCCGAGGAAGCCGCAGTTGGCAAATATCATCATATACGAGGTCATTTTTGCCTCGTTAAAGTCCTTTATATGAAGCGAATATAGAAAAGCTGCCAAAGCAAGTGCCAAGTGTACGAGTATACCGATACCGAGTATCGAAAAGCCGAGTAAAAGCTTTTCGCGCGAGTATTCTGTATTGACGACCGATGCTATAATAAGCATCGGCTGACCTACCTCAACGATAAGCCTTGAAAGCTTTTTTGAAAAAGCGGTATCAATAAGTCCCCCCTTACGGCAGATATAGCCTACCGCGCTGAGAAGGAACATTGTAAGCATCATATTGAAGACGATTGTTGCCATAATTAAAACCTTTTACTTGAGTGAAGTATATACATCCTTTATATTTTTCATATCCTTTAACATATCCGCCTTTTTTGCCGTATCGCGCAAAAGCGCTGACGGATGATAAACGGCGCATATCTTAAAGCCCTTAGTATCAAACCACCTGCCGTGTTCTGCAGTTATGCGGAAATCAGGGCTTATTAGCCTTTTTGCCGCAACACGTCCGAGGCAGACGATGATCTTTGGCCTTATAAGCCTTACCTGTTCACGCAGATAGCCTATGCAGGCGTCCTCTTCTTCTGCAAGCGGATCGCGGTTGCGCGGTGGGCGGCATTTGAGAATATTTGCTATATATACCTCATCTCTGTCTATCCCGACGTATTCAAGGTATTTATCGAAAAGCTTGCCTGCGGGCCCGACAAAGGGAATACCGCTTTCATCCTCTTTTTCACCGGGTGCTTCGCCGATAAACATAAGCGTGGCGTCTTCGTTTCCCGTGCCGAAAACAGTATTGGTCCTTGTTTTGTGCAGAGGGCAGGCTGTGCAAGCCTTACATTTTTCTAAGGTTTGATCAAGCTTCATAGTCATCCGTTTTTATTATTTCCGATCATAGTTTTTTTATTATTATGAAAGCAGGTAAACTGCGTTTTCAGGAACAAGCGGCTCACCGTGCTCGGTTATGTATGCTTTTGTTATCCTTCCGCCGATCCTTTTTGAGAAGTCCAAAAGTCTTATAAGCTCGTCAAAGCCCGGCTTTATCCGCGCCTGAGTCTTCAGAAACAGATAGTATTTTTCGTTACATACATAAAGACTGCTTGGTCTGTCGTATCCGTCATTATTTAGCATACGGCAGGCGTCAAGCACCGTGTAAAGCTCATCAAATGCAAATACGGCATCCTCGAAGTGACGCGTGTCCGGCTTTGGTATAGTATGCTTACATTCGTCTGCTGTCTTTGTGTCATACCGTTTATCGCCTGTTCCCGTGCCGAGCTTTGTAAGATACACCTCGCATCCTCCGTCGCGAGAGGGATAAACCTGTAATACCGTTCTTTTGGACAGGGTATCAAAGCCGGTCTGACTTCTGACGTCCTCCAAAACCTGTGCAAAAGCCTCCTTTATCGCGCTTCCGGTGTGCCCGGGGGAATACATACGTATGTCGTATCTCACCATATCCTCTCGGGTCAGCATTATTTTTATTTTCTCGGAGTTTATCATTATCAGCTCCAAAATATCACCGTCCGTTCGATAAAATGAATACATTATCATTATAAGCGATGCGGATAGCTTTTGTCACCTGAAAATATATTCCGGAAAGGGAAGTAATTTGCACACAGGGGGCGTTTTTTGTATAATGTGGTTTTGCTTCTATTTATTTAGTCTTGTTTGCGAAATTTATTTAACAGATTTTATGTTGACATCAGGTGTTTTTGATGTTAAAATAAGTAAAAGCCGCAATTTTTATTCGGAAAGATCGCCTTCAAGGAATTTTATGGCGCGTTCTACGCTGTCCTTGGAATTTCCCCAGGGCTCGTCCTCGTAGCGGTAATCAAATTTTTTGATAAAATGCTTTATATCTGCTCTGAGCTCGTCCATATAACCAAACGTGGTCGCAGAAAGATCCTCATAAAACTCGGAATAAAGCTTTTTGGGCATTTTTGCCTTTGCAAGCGCGCTTAAACGGTTAAAATGGTTTAAGCAAAAATAAGGCTGAGACTTGAATTTCTTTACAAATTCGCCATCCTTTTCATAAAGGTAAAGCGCTGTTTCAAGCATCTTGGAAAGCGAAAATTCAATTCTGTCGCAAACGTAGCAGCTGTGTGACAAAGAGTCGAGTCTTTTTCTTGCGTTATCGCCGGGGGACAGTACAAGCAGCTTTTTGCCTATATCGTCTCTTAATTCATCAAGGTGGCTTTCAAGCATAAGCGCGAGCCCGAGTCGGTTTTTCTTTTCAAACATCATAGAGTAATGCTTGCCGCAGAAGCCGAGCTTGTTTGTCTTTATTCTTATATCCGGCTCCATCATAGACGCGCCGAGTATGATATCAAGATTATCGCTCTGCAGCTTTTTGTAAAGCG
>JAFQPF010000213.1 GCA_017411885.1 Clostridia bacterium | reverse complement strand
TCAATTATCACCTTCTCATCAAGGTGCTTCGGCAGAGGAAGCTGAACGAGTATACCGTTGATCTTTTTGTCTGCGTTGAGCTTGTCTATAAGTGCGATAAGCTCAGATTCGCTCGTAGCCTCGGGCAGCTCGTGTACCTCTGAGTAAATTCCTGTTTCCTCGCAGGCACGGTGCTTGTTGCGAACATATACCTTTGATGCCGGATCTTCACCGACGATGACTACCGCAAGCCCGGGGGTGATGCCTTTTGTTTTAAGCTCGCTCACCTTTTTTGCAATATCGCCTCTTACCTTGGCGGAAATTTCCTTGCCGTTTATGATCTGTGCCATTTATTCGTTTCCTTTCTCGATCGGTGTACTTTCTTCACTATTTGAGTAAATGCTTTCATATTCAACGTCGTCAAGACGCTTGCGCCTTGCCTTCATACCTAATATTATCATAAGGATCACGCCTGCAAGGAAGCATAAGAAGCCGAGCAAGCTTGAAACTCTGATGTCCGAGATGTAAAGGCTGTCTGAGCGAAGCATTTCTATCCAAGCTCTTCCGAAGCCGTACCAGGTAACATAGAAAAGCACGCTCTGACCGTCGTATTTCTTGAATTTTTCGATTACAAGCACGAGAATCAGAAGCCCGATTATGTTCCATACCGATTCAAACAGGAAGGTCGGCAGGGTGTGGCGCACGAATTCCGAGCCCTCGGCGCGTATGTCCATTCTGAAGATGTTTTCAGAATAAAGAGCTATCTTGTCGGGATTATAGCCGTAAGCCTCGGCATTTATAAAGTTTGCCCAGCGGCCTATCGCCTGACCGAGCATAACGCAGGGCGCGGCAACGTCAAGTATTTTTGCAAGACTCACCTTTTTAACCGCCGAAACGCAGATTATTGCGATAAGACCGCCGATAAGACCGCCGTATATCGCAAGACCGCCGTTCCATACGGCGATAACCTCCATAAACGAGCTGTACGTGTCTCCCGAAAAAATGACGTAGTAAAGTCTTGCGCCGATTATAGCGGAAATTACGGTAAATATCGCATAGTCGAGCATTGAATCAAAGCTTACGTTTATTTTGCGTGCACGCACGCAGGCGAATGCGAAGCCGCATACGATCGCAAGTGTTACGATTATTCCGTACCAGCGGATGTTAAAGTCGCCGATCTGAAGGGCGATCTTGTTTATTGCCATTTCGCCTATCCCGAGTCCGGGGAATGAGATATAGTTTACAGTGTTCATTTTTTCTCTCCGTATTTATTTAAGCGGTAAGATCTTCGCAAGTGAAGAGTACTCCTCGCAAAAGACCTCGTTTATAAACTTTAATACGTCCTCATAGCTTACCTTTTTGAGCGCGTCCGCATAATCGAATATCGTTACGCCGTCGAAGATGAAGCTTAAGAATTCGTTTGCGATCTCATCGGTAGAATCGAAGATGCCGATAAAATCCGCAAGCTTAACGCGCTTTGCGCGTTCAAACTCCTCCTTGCTCACAGGCGTGAGCTTTATGCTTTTGATATAATCAAGGAAATATTCAAAGACCTTGTCGGGATCGTTTGATTTTCCGTCAAACGAAACGAACGAAAAGCTTGCGTTGTGCTCGTATTCGGCGTGTAGATCTCCTGCTATGAGTCCCTCGCCGTAAAGCTTTGCAAAGAAGTCTGAGCCCTTTGAAAAGAGCATTCGACAGGCAATGTCGCCGCAGGCTTCCTTTTTAAGCCTTGCCTTGGGATCGGTGCTTATGTTCACGTCCTTGACGCCGATAGCGAAAAGCGGCTGTGATACTGCAAGCTTGGCACTTGCGTATTTTGAATTCACCTCTGCCGGCTCATCGGGATAGCTTCGTGTGATCGTTTGCTTTTTGGAAGCCTTAAGCACCTTGTCACATATCTCGCAGACCTTGTCCTCGTCAACCTCACCGCATACGCAGAGTGCCATATTGTTGAGATTATAAAAGGTATTGTAGCAATTATACAGATACTCGGGAGTTATCTGCCCGATTGATTCAACAGTACCCGCAATATTGATCTTCACATTGTGCTTCTGGTACATTGCACCCAAAAGCTCATAATAAAGCCTTGTTCCGGGGTTGTCATCGTACATACGTATTTCCTGCGCGATGATGCCTTGCTCCTTGTCGACCGTTTCCTTGGTAAAATACGGTTTTGTCACAAAATCAAGCAGGATTTCAAGAGATTCATAAAAATTGTCTGTACAGGAAAACAGATAGGCTGTCATGCTGTTTGAGGTGTAAGCGTTAGCACTTGCACCGGTACGCGCAAAGCGCGCGAAGGTATCATCGCCGTTTTCGTTTTCAAACATTTTATGCTCAAGAAAATGCGCGATGCCGTCGGGAACAGAGGTAAAATCTTTATCTCCGTCGAGCTTGAATCTGTTGTCTATTGAGCCGTATCTGGTAGCAAAAAGCGCGTAAGACGTTGAAAGATTTTTCTTGAAAACGTATACGTCAAGCCCGCTTTTGTGCTTGAAGTGCGAGTATTCCTCGTGAAGATAATCGCTTTTTACAAGCTGTTTTTCGTTTATCATAGCTTACTTTTGCGCCTCCTTATCGTTTCCGCACAAAAAGAATATCAGATCGGGTGAAATCCTTTTTGCGGCGCGTATCACGTCGGCTTTTGTGACAGAGCTTATCTGAGAAAGTCTTGTTTCGGGAGTGTCAGATTCACCGCGGAATATTCTGGGCATATACCAGCTTTCAAGCGAGCTGATGCTGTCGGATACCGATTTATAGCTGTTTGTGAGCGAATTTATCGCGCAATCAAACTCATCGTCGGTAAAATCGCCGTTTTGCACAGCCTTAAGCTGAGCAAATATCGCATCTCTTGCTACGGTATAGTTTCCGCTTTCTATACCTGCGTTTATAAACATAAGTCCCTTTACCGCATCAAGCGAGCTTGAGCAATAATAGCAAAGACTCATTTTTTCGCGCACATTCATAAAAAGCTTTGAATTGGGTGAGCCGCCGAATATTTCGTTTGCAACTATAAGCGCGCCGATGTCGGGGTCCGAATTGGTAATACCGGTACGAAGTCCGATAGAGAGCTTGCCCTGATTTACCTCCATCTGCTCACTTATCTCACGAAGCTTTGTTACGGTTGCCTTTACTTCGCAAGCGCTGTCAATATACCTGTAATCACGGCAAAGTGGGGTAAACACTCTTGTCAGAGCGTCGCATACCTTTTCAAAAAAGCTTGTATCTCCGGTATAGAGTATCTCGATCTGCCCGGTCTTAAGTATAGAGTTGTGGAAGCTTAAGAGCTTTTCGGGCGTTATTTTTTCAAGCACCGACTTGTCGCCGAGCATTGATATTGAATAGGCCTCGTTTTCGCACATAAGCTCGATACAGCGGTTGCGGGCGTATTTAGCCTTGTTGTTTATAAGAGAATCAATGTCGTCCGACAGGTTTTTCTTTTCTCCCCTGACGTATTCTTCGTTGAACGCACCGTTTTTTGCAAGCGGATGAAGAAGTATTTCACCTGTCATATCCACGACCTCGTTTATAATGTCGCAGTCCTCTGTATAAAGGCTCGAGAGAAAATCGGTGTATACACAAAGATAGTGCGATTCTCCCGACCTGTTGACACCAAGAGCAAGCCCGGCGGCGTAAAGATCGTCAAGCTTGCGCTCGATTGAGCCTATGTCCGGATATTTTTCGCATCCGCGCTTAAGCACTCTCGTTAAAAGATTAGCCGCGGTAACGCTTTCGATATCAAGCGGCATTTTGATGCCGAGAGTTATCGAATTAACCTTGAATTTTTCTCCGGGCAGACAGCTTGCGTATATACCGTCTGCTATTTTTTGCCTTGAAAGCTCCATATAATTATCCTTTCGGGTGATCTTGTTCTTATTTGCACTCTCTGACAAAGCCTATAAGCTCGCCGACCGTTTTGAATCCGGGGATGACCTCGTCCGGGATAGTGATTTTTAGAGTATCCTCAAGCTCGGTCACGATCTCGACAATGTCAAGCGAATTGGCTCCGAGATCCTCAAGTAACAGAGTATTCTCTTCAATACCCGATGCTTCTGTGCCGAGTATCTGGGCAATAATGTCAATTACCATCTGATCGATCATATCTACCGTCCTTAAATAGTATTTACAAATCCATTACACTACATTATATAACAAAATCATATCAATTTCAATCACCCAAGCGAAAAATTTTCTTTTTATTGACAATTGGCGTGCGCGCGTGCGCGTCTTTACATAATTTTCAACTTTTATTAGAGATTTCCTATTGCAATTTTTGTAATTTATGTTATAATATATATGAAGTGTGTATGATTGCACGCATAGAGAGTGTTTTTTCTTTGAACTGCGACTAATAGTCAAATGAAAACGCTTTCGTACAAAGAAAGGAAATACAAAGATGAAAAAGTTCACCTTGAAAAGCATTTCACTGTTAATTGTTATCGCAATGGTAATGTCGCTTTCAGTGCTTTGCGTTAGTGCGGCATCCTCGCCCGAAATTTCGGCGAATGACGTGACTGCCAGAGCAGGCTCGACTGCTAAGATTACTATTTCGCTCGCTGATAACCCCGGACTTATCGTGCTCAGACTTATGGTCGAGTATGACGATGAGTATTTTTCTATAAAATCGGTAACAGACGGAAGTAAGCTCGGTCTTAATACACATTCCAATACATATGATAAGTCCCCATACGTTCTTTATTGGAATAATCCTCTCAGAACCACAAATATCACCGCAAACGGCGATATCGCGGTTATTACCTTTGATATAGACGAGGATACACCCAACGGTACGTATGATATCGGTCTTTATGCGGCTGATTATGACGTTCTTACAACAGACCTTAAGAAGATCGGTGACGATTTTGATTACTACGACGGAAGCATTACCGTAACCGGCGGCAGCTCAAGCTCAAGCAGCTCCTCAAGCTCAGATGATGACGATGATGACGATTTTTACGGTGATGAGCCTGTGATCGCAGTTTCAAACGCAAGCGTTCGCGCAGGTAACACCTTCAGCGTTAACGTTACGCTTGACAATAACCCCGGTATAATCGCGCTTCGTACAATGCTTGCTTACAACGACAAGTACTTTGAGATCACAGACGTTAAGGATAACGGAATACTCGGAGATAAGATCCACAGTGACGTTTATGATGATTCTCCTTACGTTCTTTACTGGTGCAATCCTCTTGTATCCAAGAACATCACAAAGAACGGCAAGCTTGCAACTGTAACCTTCAGCTGTAAGAGCAATACTCCTGCCGGTAAGTATAAGATCACTCCCGCATCTGATGATCTTGATATCATAAACTACAAACTCAATGCTCTCGGTGATGATTTTGAATTTGAAGCAGGTACCGTAACGGTATCAAAGGCTTCAACAACTACCGATGAAAAGCCCAAGGAAGAGGATAAGAAGGAGGATACCACAACAACTCCTCCGACAACTACTCCTACAACCCCCACACCTTCGGTAAACAAGACCTGGAAGATAAGCGTTCCCTCAAACGTGCTCGTTGAGCTTACAGCTTCTTCGGTTTCTTACGGAGAGGGAAGACTTGTAAGCCTTGATCCCGCTTCTCTTACAGAGGCTCTTAAGGAAGCTCGTGCAAGCTATCCCGGCAAGGCTATAGACGTAAAGGCTGTATACACAAACAGCGAGGGCGGAAACGTGATCGTTAACCTCCCCGAGGGCTACGCAGCACTTCTTGCAGGCGTTAACAGCTTCGCGTTTGATACGCCCAAGGCTGATATGGTATTCGATGCAAAGGCTATCGCAGAGATCGCACTCGTTGACGATTCGATACAGTTCATATTCGGTACAAACGAGCCCAAGGACGAGCTTGCAAAGCTTGTAAAGGGCAAGTACGAATATTACGATATTTCATCCACTATGACATTCAAGGACGGTAGCGTAAAGGTTACACTTCCTTACGAGGCTTCAAGCGAGATCATCGGTAAGTACGCGGTAGTATCTACCTACGACAAGGCAGGCGCAAAGCTTGAATCTGTCGGAAGCGGAGCAAGCTATACTCCCGGCGCGATGAGCTTTGAAACCAAGAAGGTAATGCCTTACGTTATAACAGTTGAATCGGTCGGCTTTAAGGATATTGAAAAGCATTGGGCACGCGACTACATCAACTTCGTAGCGGCTCGCGGAATTTTCAACGGACGCAGTGAAACAGAGTTTGATCCCGATTCCGCACTTTCGCGCGGAATGCTCGTAACAGTTCTCGGTAGACTTGAGCAGATCGACGTTTCCGGCTTCAACTGTTTGTTTGCAGACGTTGACAAGAATCTTTACTACGCTCCTTAAATCGAATGTGCAAGACAGAACTATATCGTCGGCGGTGTCGGTGATAACAAGTTCGAGCCCGACAGAAGCGTAACACGTCAGGAGATCGCGGTTATCGTGTCTCGCTACCTTGAATTCAAGGGCAAGACACTCAAGACCGATGCACTTACCTACACGGACAGCGCAAAGATCGACGGATGGGCAAAGGATTTTGTAAACAAGGCAGGCAACGCGGGAATCATTACCGGTGTCGGCACAGAATTCCAGCCTAAGAGCAATGCGACAAGAGCGCAGGCGGCAACAATTCTCCAGAGAATCGTTGCATATCTCGACTAACAACTTAAAAGTGCAAAGCCCGTATCAAGCCTTGCATAAAAGAATTCATTTATGACCTAAAAAACGGCAAATCCGCGGATTTGCCGTTTTTTTGCTGTTAATTTATATAGGATATAAAGCGAGTTGTGCAGGCATAAAGGGTTTTATTTGCCGTATTCATATAGGCTTAATGGGAAATTCTTTCTGTATCTGAGCGGTGCTATGCCCACCTTACTTTTGAAAAACTTGGTAAAATAGTTATAATCCTGTATTCCTACCATATATGATATCTGCTGTATCGTGTAATCGGTAGAGGTAAGTAACTGCTTTGCTTTTTCTATTCTTACAGAGCAGATATATTCACCGATTGGTGCGTTAAAGTGCTTGTGCGATATTTCGTACAAGCGCTTTTTTGATATATTAAGCGCTCTGCAAAGTGAGCCTACCGACAGCTCTTCGCTTATATGAGCGCGCACATATTCGTCTGCTTTTGCGGCGGTTGTATCGTAGCCTATGTCGATATATTCGCTCAGCCATAGGTATCTTGTTGCCTGCTTAAGTATATTTGCCGCCGATGAGATGATATTTTCGTCGTAACGGACAAGCTCGGTGTAGCTGTTTGTCATAAAAGCGTTATCCACTCCGAACTCTTTACACAGACGTTCTATGAAAGGAGACATTTGTTCGGTGCTTTTGTCTGATATTTGCCCGAACATAATATAGCCCATTACAGTGTCCTTGTATTTGATGGGAAAGGCAACGTCAACAAGCCCGGCATGGCAGTGGTGTATTGTTGGCTTTCCTGTTTTACTGCATTCATTACATAGCTTTTTATCGCTCAAATAGCAGGCGTGGCGTCCTTTTTCGGTTGCTTTTATTGTACGGCAGAATCTGCGCATTTTTTTTGGCTGAAAGCTTAATTCCTTAAAGCTTGCATCCCACACGCTTATGGTGATGCCGGTCAGAGAGAAAAAGTCGTATAAAAGCTTATCGAGTTTTTCAATATTGAAGTTTATAAGCATTGCATCACTTCACCTCCGCTTGCTTTGATTATAGCACGTAAGAAGAGAAATTTCAATATAATCATCAAAAGTGGATACGATTTTACCATTTTTGATTAGTATAATTACTATTTTCTTTGTTTTTGAGGTGATAAAATAAAGATAACAAAATTAAAAGGAGATTAAATTATGAGAAAGACCACCTTTGCATTGTATTTCGGAAACCGTGGATTTTTCCCCGGTGAGCTTATAGCTGATGCGAGAAAGTCTATGATAAGAGCCTTGGAGAGAAACGGCTACGGCTATCTTATTATGGATGAAACGCTCACGCGCTACGGTGCTGTTGAAACTATAACAGAGGGAGCGCTTTTCGCTGAATTTTTAGCGGCAAACAAGGGAAATTATGACGGTATTATCCTTTCGCTCCCAAATTTCGGAGATGAAAACGGCGCATACGTTGCTCTTCGTGATGCGGGCGTACCGATTCTTGTACAGGCATTTCCCGATGAAATGGACAAAATGGACTTTGCCCACAGACGTGACGCTATGTGTGGAAAGCTTGCCATGTGCAACCTGCTTCGTCAGGCAGGGGTAAAGTATTCGCTCACAAAAAGCTTTTGCGTTTCCCCCGATAGCGAAAAATTTGATGATGAGCTTAAAGATTTTGCCGCTGTATGCCGTGTGGTAAGAGGCATGGCGCGCTTCAATATAGGCGCAATCGGCGCAAGAACTACTGCATTCAAGACGGTAAGGTGCGATGAGATAGCATTCCAGAGAAAGGGAATAAATATCGAAACCATTGATATGTCGATGGTTTTTGCCATGATGGATAAGGTCGATGCGGACAGCCTTAAGAAGAAGTCGGAGATTTATGCTTCTCTTTCTGATTTCGGAACGTATCCGCCCGAAAAGCTTGAAAATATAGCGCGTCTCGGAGTAGTTATTGACAAGCTTATCGAAATATACGATCTCCATGCTATCGCTATCCGCTGTTGGGATGAATTGCAGAAGAAGTATGGTGTTGCCCCCTGTCTTATCTTAGGTGAGCTTAATGAGCGCGGTATTGCCGCCGCGTGTGAGCTTGATGTTACAAATGCCGTTATGATGCGTGCAATGGGGCTCGCGGCAGATTGCCCGGTAATGCTTCTTGACGTTAACAATAATTATCTTGAAAGTGAAGAAAAAGTCATTTTCTTCCATTGCGGACCTGCACCGGCTTCACTCATGCAGGGAAAGGGTAAAATTGAAGAGCATCTGATGTTCAGAAAATCCTACGGAGAGGGAAGCGGAGTTGGTATCAACAAGGGAAAATTTATCGTCGGCGATGTTACTATCGGTAGCTTCAAGACCGAAAACGGCAGACTTTGTGCTTTTGCCTGTGACGGTGAGCTTACAGACGATTCATTACCCGAATGCTTCTTCGGATGCGGAACGGTATTCAAAAAAGCGGGCGCAAACAATATGCTTAACTATATGGCAAGAAACGGATACCGCCATCACGTTGCAGTAACACGCGGAAACGTTTCTGCTGCCGTAAAGGAAGCGTTTGAAAATTATCTTGATATAGATATAGCTGTACTGTGATCGGAGGTAAAAAATGTTAGCATCATTAAACGATCTTATGAAGGATGCGTGCGAAAAAAATTACGCGGTTGGCGCATTCAATGCAACTAATTTAGAGTCACTTACTGCCGCAATACAGGCGGCAGAGGAAACAGGAAAGGCTATAATTCTTAATCATGCCGATGTTCATTCGAAGTTTATCACACTTGAGGAGATTGCTCCGATAATGATAAACAAAGCGGACAAGGCAAAAGTTCCCGTTTGCGTGAATTTGGATCACGGCGCGTCGATCGAAGTATGTATGAAGGCGATACGTTTGGGCTTTACATCGGTTATGCTTGACGCATCCGGTGCAAGTTATGAGCAAAACCTTCGCGAAACCGAGCTTATATGCCGACTTGCGCACAGCGTAGGTGTTACGGTCGAAGCTGAGCTTGGACATATTTTCTCATCTGATATCGGTGTCGGAAACGG
>JAFQPF010000212.1 GCA_017411885.1 Clostridia bacterium | reverse complement strand
TCCATATCGTGCTTTATGAATTCATCGAAATCCGCATAAAACGTAATATCCATACCTGCAAGATTTTTCTTCTGACGCTCAAGCACGTCGGGGTTTTTATCGCATATCGCGACGATCTCGGCGTTTTGCGCAGATTTGCAGTATTGGATCATACTGTTTCCACGGAAGCCTCCAAGCACACCTATTTTTACTTTTTTCATAGTTTATATCTCCTTTCTCGTTGAGATCAATTATATCTTAACATTGAATTCGTCAAAAGTAAAGGGATTTTTTCCTCGTTTATCTGTAAAAAAGTTAGATAGAGCTTGATTTGTTATAAGCGTTATGATATAATAAAAAAGACAAATCTTGAACGGAGATAGATATGAGAGATAATATATGTCATTTTGTACCTTACCGTAAGGAATACGATTCTATACACACGATAAATTTCGTGCTTGAATCCGAGGGGAAGCCGCTTGATAAGCTCAAGGCGGAATCTGTTTATAAGATATATTACGTAAATGGCGGAACAGGAAGGATTCATACGCCGGGTAAGATCACCGAGATCTCCGAGGGGGATATTTTCTTTACCTTCCCCGCGGCACCGTTTTGCATTGAATCGGTCGAGGATCTTTCGTATATGTATATCAGCTTTCTCGGCACACGGGCAAATATGATACTTGATATGTATAATATACGTGCCGATAATTTTATCTTTAAGGATTTCAGAGAGATCGAGGCACATTGGACGAGCTGCCTTGGATTCGGATCCGAAATTTCGGATATGTCCAGTGAGAGTGCCTTGCTTTATGCCTTTGCCTGTATAGGAAAAAGACTTGCGGTTGAAGACGCATACGAACGAAACAAGGAAGAAACTGTTTCTGTGGTTAAAAAATATATAGACGATAACTTTTGCGATGCGGATATATCACTTGCCAAGATAGGCAAAAACGTCAATTACAATGAAAAATATATATCCTCGCTTTTCAAGTCTTATCTGAAGATCGGCGTGATAGATTACGTTAACACGCTTCGTATGCAATATGCCTGCACGCTGATGCAGCAGGGGCATAGGAGCATAAAGGATATATCAAATATGTGCGGATATACCGATCCGAACTATTTTTCAAGACTTTTTAAAAAGAGAATGGGCGTTTCTCCAAAAGAATATATCTCCTCGATATTTTCATAAAAGGAGGACGGTGCTTTGCCCATATACGTTTTACGTACATGGCGGAGCACCGTCATTTATATTTTGAGTTTATTGTGCTCCGAGCGAATCGAATGTTATTTTACGGTATGCCGAGGGAGATACGCCGCTTCTCGATTTAAAAACGCGCGAAAAATAGTTATAGTCGCTAAATCCGACGGCGGCGGCTACCTGAGAAAGCGAGTAGCTGTCGTCGGGCAATAGCTTTTTGGCACGCTCTATTCTTTCGTCTATCAGGTAATCTATTATCGACTTCCCGATATCGCGCTTGAATACTGCGTCGCAATATATGGGGGAGAAGAATGTAAGAGCGCCTATGTCGTCAAGCGTTATCTTTTTATCGAGATTCGAGTGAAGATACTTTATTATTTTGACCGTGAGCACGTTATAATGCCGTGCCTGCGCTCTGTCCTCAAGCACCGAAATGATGCAGGCAAGTATATGCGCGTTTTTTTCTTTATTATCAAGATAGGTCCTTCGGTTTATTTTGTCAAACGCCGAGATGAGCATAAGCGTTTCGCTATGTACGGCATCCTTTAAAAATACGGGAAGCTCTATTTTATCATCCGTATAAAAATTGAAGCTGATGTACTCTGCGTTGTCCGTCGAGTTCTTTCGAACGTAGGTGGTTCCGGGTGGCATAAATATCATATCTCCGTCGAAAAGCGTGTACGTTTTGCCGTTTACGGTATATTCAAGAGACCCTTTTAGAACCAACGTCAGGTCATTGAATTTTATTTGAACTAACGACGAATGTCGGGGTGGGGCGTTGATATTATGCCTCGCTAAGATAATATCCAGGTTTTTCATGTTAATATTGTGCTATAATCCTTTATTTTCGTTAAGATTTTACATTTATTTTTATTGAAAAAGTGCTATAATTATTATAACAAGCAAAAATATGTATGTCAATAGGAAGGAGAACTTTTATGATAAGACTTTCTGCGTTTGCAGATGAGGCGTCGCCATCTCTTGACGGACAGATCGCGGCTATGAAAAGAAACGGTATAGATTATCTTGAAATACGCGGCGTGAACGGGGAGAATATTTCAAATATATCCTTGGAAAATGCGAGAATATACGCAAATCAGCTTGCCGAAGCCGGCGTCAAGGTCTGGTCGATAGGCTCGCCGATCGGCAAGGTAAAGATAAGCTCGGATCTTGACGAGCACAGAAATAAGCTTCGACACATTTGTGAGCTTGCAAAAATATTCGGAACTGATAAGGTGCGTATTTTCAGCTTTTTTGAAGCGTATGAGTGCGAGGATAAGGTGTTCTCGGAGTTATCCGAGATGGTAAGGATCGCCGCCGAATACGGCGTTGGACTTTATCACGAAAACGAAAAGCACATATACGGAGACACGCTTGAAAGGGTTCTTCGCATAATGGACAGAGTTGAGGGGCTGAAATTTG
>JAFQPF010000211.1 GCA_017411885.1 Clostridia bacterium | reverse complement strand
GCCGGGTATACTTTCAAGCTTGTCGACCGTACCGCCCGTGTGTCCGAGCGCACGTCCCGACATTTTTGCGACCTTAGCTCCGAGTGCCGCAAGAGTAGGCGCGACTATAAGTGTGGTCTTGTCTCCAACGCCGCCAGTGCTGTGCTTGTCAGCCGAAAGAGTGCCAAAGGCTGAAAGGTCAAGAGTGTCGCCCGAATTTGCCATAGCATCGGTCAAAATTGCCGTTTCCTCTGCGCTCATACCCTTAAAATAAGTTGCCATAAGAAATGCCGAAAGCTGATAATCGGGAATGTCGTTGCTTGCAACGCCCTTGATAAGATATTCAATTTCCTCACGTGTAAGTGCGCATCCATCACGCTTTTTTACAATTATTTCAAGATAATTCATTCCTGCTCCTTTGTAAGTTCACCTGCAAAGCTTTTTCCGTCACCGACATAATCAACGCCTAAAAGCTCGCACACGGTTGCCGCAATATCGGCGTATGTGCTTCGGGTGCCGATATTTTTGGGTTTTACTCCGTTTCCGTAAATCAGAACCGGAATATATTCGCGTGTGTGGTCTGTGCTTTTGTCCCCCGGATCACATCCGTGATCGGCGGTAACTATAAGCAGATCGTCCTCATTCAATTTCGGCAAAAGCTCGGATAATTCCTTGTCTGCAAGACTTAAAGCTTGCGCGTAGCCGTCTATGTCGTTCCTGTGACCGTATACCGAATCAAAGTCAACCAAATTAGTGAAGCATATACCCGAAAAATCAGAGTCTGCGATCTCTGATGTAATCTTCATTCCCTCGGAGTTTGATGAGGTATAAATATACTTTGTTATGCCTTGACCTGCAAAAATGTCGTTGATCTTGCCAACGGCTATAACGTCAAGTCCCTGTGACTTGATCGCGTCAAGCATAGTATCACGGGGCGGCTTGAGAGAATAATCGTGCCTGCCCGACGTGCGGATGAAATTCGGGTATTCCCCGGTAAACGGACGAGCTATAACTCTGCCGACCGCGTGCTTCCCGCAAAGAATTTCACGCGCAATTTCGCAATACCTGTAAAGCTCTTCAAGTGAACAAACCTTGTCGTGTGCCGCTATCTGAAAAACGCTGTCTGCGGAGGTATATACGATAAGAGCACCGGTTTCAAGCTGTTCACACCCGTAATCTCGGATAACGTCGGTACCCGAATAGGTTCTGTTGCATATAACCTTGCGCCCGGTGCGGGCTTCAAATTCACTAATTATTTCATTCGGAAAACCGTTAGGATAAGTGGGCATAGGGCTTGGTGAGATAATACCTGCTATCTCCCAATGTCCGATAGTCGTGTCCTTGCCCTGTGAAGCCTCTATGCATCTGCCGTATGCGCCGATTGTTGGCTTGTCTGATCCGGTCAGATCTACGCCGTCATTTTTATCAAGACCGAGACTAATAAGAGTCGGGACGTTAAATTTATCCGACCTTGATACGCTTTTTAGCGTGTTGGCACCGTCGTCTCCGAATTTGTCGGCATCGGGCAGCGCACCTATGCCAAAGCTGTCAAAAATAATGAGAAAAATTCTCTTACGCATTTGTTTTCTCCATATTAATTGCAGTTTCAAGTGCTATTTCCATCATCTCAGTAAAAGATACCTGTCTTTCTTCGCTCGGAAGCGACTCGACTGTGATAAGGTGATCTGACACAGTGCAGATCGCAAGGGCGCGCTTTCCGGCGCGTGCGGCATTCATATATAATGCCGCCGCTTCCATTTCAACGGCAAGCACGCCCATTTTGCGCCAAGCGTCTGTCACTCCGTTGTCATCGCTGTAAAAGCGGTCGGTGGATAGTATGTTTCCAACGTGATATTTTGCACCGATAGCCTCGGCACTGTCAATTGCACGCTTGAGAAGAGTATAGTCTGCAAGCGGAGCAAGCGTGCCGGGAAGATTATACTGTGCGGCAAAATTTGAATCGGTCGAAGCGCCCATAGCGATTATAATATCGCGGAGCTTGACGCTATCGCTCATACCGCCGGCAGAGCCTATTCTGATTATGTTGTCAACGCCGAAAAAATTGTAAAGCTCGTAAGAATATATGCCGATAGACGGCATACCCATACCGCTTGCCATTACCGATACGGGAATACCCTTGTATTTGCCCGTGTAACCTTTAATCGAGCGCACGTTGTTAACAAGCTTTGCGTCGGTAAGAAAATTTTTAGCAACAAATTCGCTTCTTAAAGGGTCGCCCGGCATAAGCACAGTCTTGGCGAAATCTTCGGGAGTAGCGTTAATATGAGGAGTAGGGTAGTGTTTCATAATATTATCCATTCTTTCCTTATCAATATCCGCTTGCGCTTTCATTCTTGACAAGCTTTACAATTCTGCTCGTACCAAGCCTTGAAGCGCCAAGCCTTATAAATTCTTCGGCATCAGCAAGGGATGCTATTCCGCCTGCCGCTTTGATTTTAACGTGAGGTGCGATATTTTCCGAAAAGAGAATTATATCCTCTTTTGTAGCACCGCCTGACTGAAATCCGGTTGAGGTTTTTATAAAATCCGCGCCCGAATCGCTTACAAGCTTGCACATTTTGATCTTTTCTTCGTCACTAAGCAGACAGGTTTCGATTATTACCTTAAGTATCTTTGAACCGCAGCTTTGCTTCACCGCTCTGATCTCGGATAAAAGAGCATCGTAATTTTTATCCTTAAGCCATCCGAGATTTATTACCATATCAATTTCGTCAGCACCGTTGGCGATAGCGTCAGATGCCTCAAAGCACTTTGCCTCTGTTGTCATATAACCGTTCGGAAATCCTATTACCGTGCAAATCGGAACCCTTGAATCGGCATATCTCGCAGCCTCGCTTACGTATGACGGCGGAATGCACACAGAAGCGGTCTTGTAAAGTATACCGTCATCTACGATCTGCTTGATTTCGTCAAAGGTGGCAGTAGGTGAAAGAAGCGTGTGGTCAACCTTTGTAAGAATATCTTTAATGTTCATTTTATTTCTCCAAAAAT
>JAFQPF010000210.1 GCA_017411885.1 Clostridia bacterium | reverse complement strand
CGGTAGTAAGATATCTCCAGGATTTTGTATTCTGATCGGTCGCGCCGTATCCGTCTGTTACAGAGCCTCCGACGGATACGATATTAAGCTTTTTATCGTTTGTCAGTCTGTAATATGTATTCTGAAGATATTCAAGCGGTTTTGAAACCTTTTCTCCCATATTATCCGGAACCACGGCACACGAGGAAAGGCTTGATATTGCCAGAATAAGTGCAAGTGCAGTTGTAATAAGCTTCATATTTACTCGTCCCCTTTATTTCTTGTTCGCAATAATAATTCTTATTCTCCCGCCCTTTTCGGGAGTATCATCGTAGTACGCGCGGATATTATACGAGCCTATATTTCCCGTAAGCTCGCTTACCTTCATCACGCTGTAATCAAGCGACGATTGCTTGTTTGTGTTGGGTGTATACACGCACATATCATCCGAAAACAGATAAAGCTTATCATTCGACACTATACCAAACGAGGTATAAAGGTCAATGCCTGCAAGCATTTTAAGCGGCGAAAGCTCAATAAGCGTATTGCCGTCATACTTGAACACCGCAGGCCCTGTCTGATAGGTAAACGGTCTTGACACCGTCATCATACCTGCCTTGGTGCCTATCTGATACTCGTACACAAAGTTATCGTTGAGTATGATCGGGTTATCTAAATCCCCATCCTCTGACACGAAGCCGGACGCGCTTTCCGCCTCGGTTATAATACCGTAGGTGTAGCCATCCCCCGAAAAATCACGCAGGATCAGGTCTGTGATCTTTCCCTTTGAGTCAAGCGCGTAATATCTTACTTCCTCGTCCTCAAGCGTTGCTCCTGTCAGTCGGCTGAAAAAAAGCGGTGCAGGGTTATTTCCATAGATATCGGTTTCAATGATATTTACGTCAGGTGCAAGCTCGTGCTCGCCGATCGCACCGACGCTTACGCTTCCGCTTGCCGAGCGAGCCTTGAGCTTTTCCACGTTCACCGTATCAGTATACGAGATCTTGACAATATCGCCCGACGAAAGATTGCTTTTAATGCCCTCAAGCTTGAGGGTATTACCGCGCGTGGTCATAACAGTCGCGGTTTTCGCGCTGTAGGTAAGCCCTGTGTGGTCGGTATGATTTTCACTTGCAAGGCTTGTGATGATACCGTATACGCTTTCAGCGTATTCGCTTGTCGATACCACTCCCGCGACCTCGTTGTTTCTGCCTAAAAGCAATGTCACAAAATCACCGGGACGGAATGTGCCTATTGCCGAAACGCTGAGCGCGACCTCGGAATTCGCAAGAGTATATGTATTACCCGCAACAGTTATCTGTGCCGGAGTATCGGCATTCGGTATCGCCGAGGTATACGTGCCGCTTACCGACGCCGAATAAACGAGAAGCGTTTTTGCGATCTCAGAGTAATACACCACGTCATATTGCTTTATTTCACCAATCGACGAGGGCTTGTCGTTTCGCTTTACACTAAGTCCGCTTGCCGGCAGTCCGAGCGCGTTGTAGCTGCTCTTTACCACAAAAGGTCCTTCGAGCGTGCCCTCTACAAGCTCAAGATAATTATCATTATCAACGTAAATATACTCATCGACCGGAATTACCGCTGCAACGCCGCCGTCCTTGCCCAAAAGGAGTGTCACCATATCCTCAGGCTCGAATTTGCCCATAAAGGACAGGTCAAACGCCGCTTCAGTCGTTTCGAGCGCATAGCTTTTTGTACCGACATTCACGCTCGTTGGCGCGCTTACAGACGGAATTGCCGAGTTGTACTTACCCGTGACCGCGTTTCTGTATACCCAAACGGTATCTATCGCTTTGGAATAATAAAGGATATCGTATTTTTCAAGCTCCGAATGAGCGATTAAAGCTATATCCTTTATATATTTTGTGCCCTCTCCCATAAAAGGCATATTTTCGCCAAGATACACGTATGGGCCGTCAAGCTCATCGGCGAGAGCCTTGTTTATATCTATCTCTCCGTCTACGTTAAGCGTGTATCCGAGCGTCTGTGCGTATACCTGTCCGCCCCTTGTCTTCGCGTTAAGGAGATTTACAAGCATAAACATTGCGTCCTTGCGGTCTACGATCTCACCCTTTTGGGCTTCAACGCAAATATCGAGATCAAGCGATTCATAAAGCGCAAGCTGACCATTCGGATAAGCTCCGCTTATATCTGCTGAGGTATATCCGAGCACGCGCAAAAGCATAGTTGCCGCTTCCTCGAGCTTTATATTATCCGAGGGGGCAAATCTGCCGTCCGAATATCCGTATATCCATTTGTTTGCCGAGGCTACTCTTATATACGGTGCCGCCCAATGCTCTGCGGCAACGTCCGAAAAGCCCGTTGATATTGCCGTTTTCGTAATGCTGTCCTTGAAGCTTGACGCGCAAACGAGCATCTTTGAAAACTCCGCGCGGGTGACGCTTCTTTCAAGGTGAAGCTCGCCGCTATTATCCCCGTTCATTATTCCAAGCACGCCGAGAAGCCTTTCGGCATCCGCCTGAGAGGTCTGTGCAAGCACAGCCGTTGCAAGCGAAAGCGCAAGGACTACGCATATTAAAAGCGTGATGATTCTTTTCTTCATTTTATTTCTGCCTTTCTGTATATTACTCGTATCTTAAAGCGTCTATCGGATTAAGCTTTGCCGCCTTGCTTGCGGGCAGATACCCGAACAGCACACCGATAAATATCGACACGCCGGCGCTTATCGCTACCGCGAATACTGTCGGCGTTGCATTTATGCCGATAAGATTACCGAGTATTATCGACACCGTCGCGCCAAGCACTATTCCTATCACTCCGCCGACCGCCGAGGTAGTTCCCGCTTCAATTACAAACTGTCGCATAATATCGCTTCGTCTTGCGCCGAGCGATTTTCTTATACCGATCTCACGTGTTCTTTCTGTAACCGACACGAGCATTATGTTCATAATGCCGATGCCTCCGACAAGAAGCGATATTCCCGCGATTCCCACAAGCACCATTGTCATCGTGTTCATCATTTCATTCATCTGATCTATGAGTGCCTGCATATTTATTATCGTGTAATAATCGTCTGAGTTGAAGATACCAAAAAGATAATCGCCTATAACGTCCTCGGCATGCGCGATATTGTCGGTATCACGGACGAAAAAGCTGTAGCTTGATATCTGCGTTTTGCCGACCTTGCAGGCGGTGCTGTACGGCAAAAGTATAAGGTCATCTGCCGAGCTTTCACTTGAATCGTCGATTTCCTTAAGCACTCCTACAATGGTAAGCTTATTCCCGCCGACCTTTATATAATTGCCTATCGCGTTTCCGTTATAAACCTCTTTATTGAGATACGAGCCTACAACGCATACCTTTTGGTAATACTCAATGTCCGCATATGAAATAAAGCGGCCGCTTTCAAGCTCGTAGTCCTCTATTTCCATATATTCCTCGGACACGCCCTTTACGGTAGACGTGTACTCTGTGTTTGCATATTTCACCGCACCTGAAACGGTAACGTTAGGTGAAAATGCGCTGAAAATTTCGCCGTTATTTTCATAAAACTCGTAAAGATCCTTATCGTCAACCGTTCGCGTTGCGCCGCGGCTTTGTACACTGACCGTCAGCACCTCTGTTCCGAGATCGGAAAAAAGTGAGGTCACCTCACCCGTAAGCCCCTGCATAAGGCTTACGAGTATAATTACCGCGGCAACGCCGATTATTATGCCGAGCATTGTAAGAAAGGCTCGCATCTTGTTTCCGGCAAGGCTCTTTAAGGCGAGCTTGAATGCCTGATAAAATCCCATAAGCTTACCTCTTTTCAAACGCGCTTGCCGCGTCACCGTCGTATATTATTTTTCCATCCATTATCCGTACCACTCTCTTTGCCTCTGCGGCAATACTCTGATCGTGAGTGATAAGAACTATCGTGTTTCCCTCATCATTGAGCTTTCTTAAAAAGTCAAGCACCTCTCGGCTGGTCTTGCTGTCAAGGGCGCCTGTCGGCTCATCGGCAAGTATTATTGAGGGATTTCCCGCAAGAGCGCGTGCTATAGACACTCTCTGCTGTTGACCGCCCGAAAGCTGATTCGGGTAATTCTTAAGCTTATCCGAAAGTCCCACTCTTTCAAGCGCGTGCTTTGCAAGCTCTGTCCTTTT
>JAFQPF010000016.1 GCA_017411885.1 Clostridia bacterium | reverse complement strand
TCCACAGTTTGTTGAAATACAGATACCCGAATGACGCGAGCAATAATGCGGCAATAACACCGACTGCCGTCAAAGAAGTAAGTCTTTTATTCCGCATCGTCTACCGCTTGCTCTCCTTCGACGACTTCATCGATCCGCTGACTTTTGGAAATATAAAAATTACCCGTCAGCAAGGCTCGCAGCTGATCATCGGCCATTATCATCAGTTTTTCACCGTCGCGATCAAAGGTAAGAGTAAATTCCACCGTCATATCATGAACCTTACCCTCCGTGCGTGCGGCTGCAAGCATGGTCTGTTGAATTAATTCAATGGATTTGTTTTCATCTTGCATGAGGATCTGTTTCAAGGTTTCATCCTCAAGCGCAAGATTGGTAACACCCATAGACGTAGTTGCATATAATTGCTGAATATTCGGCATTGTGACTTCAATTATTGCAATATTATTCTCGATGGATTTCACTTTATAAGTAAGCGTGGGATAAAGAATGCGATAGAGCTCTTGGTATGGCTCGTCGTTAAATATATCGTCCAAATAGACGTATTCCGACTTGTCCGGAAAAACGTTCAAATGCTCTCTCATTCCGTCGACGTTATAGCTTTTGAGCTCAACAAAAAAACTGTCGATTAAAGCTTGATATTCCTTATTCCCTTCGTTTTCTGCCGTTTCGCAGCCACCCAGGCATCCAACAAGTATAAACAGGAGACAAAGAACGCTAATAACCTTACTTTTCATGATTCAATCCTCCTTTTAAAACATTATAACGAAAAACATCCGCAAAGCATGCTCTGCGGATATCATTCATCAACCGATCACCTGATCGATCAAACCATATTCTTTGGCACGGTCGGCAAAAAGCCAATATTTTCTCTCCATATTGAGGGCAATTTCATCATCAGAGCGATCCCAGAGAGCGGCAAACAACGAGTTCATTCGCTTCTTGCCCGCCATAAGATGCTCTGTTTCCAGCTCGATATCGGAAGCCTGGCCAAAGGTACGGTCTCGTTCGATCTGATTGAGCATGATTTCGCTATTTGCATAAGCACTTCGATTTCCCTTTTCTCATCCCGCAAGCAAGAGCGCGGCCGCGCCGTGCGCTTTACCGACGCAAATTGTATGAACAGGGCAAGAGAGGTTACGCATTACATCAAAGATCGCCAAGCCTTCCGTTTCGTTTCCGCCTTCGGAATTGATATACATCTTAACGGGAGTGCAGGGATCCTGTTCTTGCAAGTACAACAGCGAAGAGACCGTTTTATGAACGACCTCATCCGTCAACGCGCCAAAAACGAGGACCGTTCTCCCCTGCAACAGTTTATAATCCAAGGGCTCTACGCCCTTTTCATTACAGTTCTTCATATTATTCATGGCTTTATTCTCCTTCTAAATTGATAATTGACACATCCGACGGAGTTTTATTCCTCCGATTCAGATACTTTTACGGAAAAGAAATTCCCCGTCAGCAAATTGCGAAGCTCATCATTGTTCACAATGCGGATTTTATCTTCATTATGCTTCAAATCAAGTGTAAACTCAAAGGTATCGTCCTCTACACCGTTTGCGGCAAGCTCGCGCATCATTTCCTGCATAAAAATTACGTGATCTCCAAGCAGCTTATCCTTTAGAGCGGGGTTGTTCTCAGCAAGCGTTTTTACCTTCGCACAGGTCAAATCATATAAAGCGCCGATATCCGGCATGGTAACCTTTAAAGAAACGTTGTTCTTTTCGTAGTTAGTTACTGCATATGTTATATCCGTATAAAGGCTTTTATACAGCTCAACGTATGAATTATCATTAAAAATATCGTCCGGGAAATCATGGACAGAATTATCGGGGAATTCAGTAAGATGCTCAGTCATAATAATTCGATCATATGCTTTTAAACCCGTAAAGAATCCGTTTAAAACGCGATCAATGTCAGCACGGTCTGCCGATCCGGAGCACCCGCAAAACGGCGTAATCATAAGAGTTATGATCAGAATGAGACAGAATCGTTTCAAATTATCTGCTCCTTTTTAAAGTATGAAAAAAGTATAGCACAACATTCCGTTTTTTGCAATAAATTTTCACGATTTTACACCTTGGTCATATTATATAACAGAACAACACACAAGGAGGCTGCTATGGATTCTAATAACTTAGGCAACTGTGACGTGCAAAACTTTACGGATGAGGTCTGCGTAAACGTACAAAAGATTTACGATACATGCAAGGATAAGGACTGCCTCAGTGATCTTCGGGTATATTTGAGCAGCGAGGATCAAGCGTTGGTTGATCACGCCGTGAACGTTCGCGCTCGCAGATCTGAGCTGATCTGGACTGCCGTTCACCTTGAAGAAGTACCGTTCAACAAAGGATATTATGCGATCGATCTGACCTTTTATTTCAAAACCGATTTTGAGGTATTTTGCGCAGGGGTTCGCCCCACCTTCGTGGAAGGCTTGTCCTTTTACAACAAAAAGGTAATTCTTTTCGGCAGTGAAGGAAATACATCGACCTTCTCTTCCCTGCAAACCGCATCAAACGGAAGCCTTGCGGGGAATCTTCCCATCGCCGAGGTTGAAGTTGTCGAACCGATCGTCCTTGGTTCTCGGATCGCAACCACATCCTGCGGTTGTTGCTGTTCGGAAGCGGATAGCCTGAACCTTCCCGAAGCAATCCTCAATCAGT
>JAFQPF010000209.1 GCA_017411885.1 Clostridia bacterium | reverse complement strand
CGGATATGGTAAAGTGGAGCCCGTCAGGGTCGACGTTGTGCCAATACTTTGCGGTATGGAAATGGCCGAGTGGATACTTATGGTTATGTGTAGCTATCTTGGGATAACCGGACGTTCCCGAGGTGAAGTACATAAGCATTGTATCGTCACCGCAGGGAGAGTCCTCGGTTCTGTCAAAGTGTGTGCTGAATCGCTTATACTCCTCGTCGAAATCTCTCCAACCGTCTCTGCCGTTTCCGACAATAAGCTTATTTATAAGGCTCGGGCATTTTGCTGCGGCAAGGTCTACCTGATTTGCAACGTCGCCGTCACCTGTACATACGATCGTGCTTACTCTCGCGGCGTTGAAGCGGTATTCAAGATCGTGCTCGTGAAGCTGGTCTACTGCAGGTATTGCTATTGCGCCAAGCTTGTTAAGTCCGAGCATAGCTATCCAGAACTGATAATGACGCTTAAGAATGAGCATTACTCTGTCGCCCTTTTTTATACCGAGCGAAGCAAAGTAGTTTGCGCACTGATTTGACGCCTTTCTCATATCGGTAAAGGTAAAGCGTCTTTCGGTCTTATCCTTCGATATATGAAGCATAGCAAGCTTATCGGGCTCGCGCTTTGACAATTCGTCAACGAGGTCAAATGCAAAATTGAACTTGTTTTCGTTTTTGAAGGTGATCGAGACGGGGGTGCCGTTTTCATCCTCGACGGTATCAATAAAGCTATGATATACTCTGTCCTTTGTATCTCTGTGAACCGAGCCTATTATCTGCTCGGTTTTAACGATGTCTGACGTAGCAGATTCGGATACGTCAACGTCACCGCGCAAAACGATAGCGTAGAACTTACAGTCCTTACCGTTTACTGCTATCATACCGTGAGGTGTGTCGGAATTATAGTAGATGCTGTCGCCGGGGCCAAGGACCTCCTTGTGCTCACCGACCTGCACCATAAGGTGTCCCTCTATAACTATATCGCACTCCTGGCCCGCGTGAGTGGTAAGCTCAATATCGCGGTTTTGTGCCGCTTCATCATATGTACTCAAAACGTAAAGAGGCTCTGCAATACGGTTTTTGAAGGCGTACGCAAGGTTATGATATATCATACCGTGAGCCTTTGCTATTTGCTGACCTGCACCCGCTCTCGTTACGGTATATGATTTAAGGTTAGGGCTATATCCCTCGATGATATCTGTAACGTTAACACCGAGAGCAGATGCGCAACGGTAAATAAACGCAAAGTTCAGATCGGATTCACCGTTTTCGCATTTCAGATATTCGGCAACAGATATGCCCGTTTGCTCAGCCATCTCCTCGGGCGTAAAGCCTTCGATGATCCTGAGCTCGCGTATACGCTCTGCCATCTCCCTTATCTTTAAGTTGATGTCTCTTATGCTTTCCATTTTTTCTCCTTGTCTGAGGCAATAAAAAAATCGCCTCAAAGTAATAATGAAACTTTGAGACGAGTGTAAATTCACCCGCGGTACCACTCAAATTGCGAAAGTTTTCGCCACTCGGGGTCTGACAACCCTTATGCATTAACGCAGCAATCACGGGAAGGTTCTACTCACCAAGGGCTTTCTTCCTTCCGGCTCAGAAGCTACAAACGTGTTTCTTACCCCATGGCTTGCACCGACCGCCACTTCTCTTTCGGGGAATACAAAACGCGTCCTCTTCGTCAACGCCTTTATTACCCTAATAATATACCATATTTATCCCCCATTGTCAAGGGCTTAGAAGAAATTTGTCCAAATTTCTTCTTTTATGTTGACTGTAATTTTGATTTGTGTTAAAATCAAGTATCAAATTTTATCCTGAGATTAGCGTGAAAGTTTAATTTACGATAAGTGTTATCGGCTTATTTCACGCGTTTACCATTTGTGCCGCCGCGAACGGCGGAATGGGGATTATTATGCAAATTGAAATTGACGGCATAACCGTTTCGGTTACCAAAAAGAACGTAAAGAATATGAATTTACGCATCAGCGAAGACCTGCGAGTAACGCTCTCCGTACCCAAGCTTTGCACCTACAGCGAAATATCCCGTTTTTTACATTCTAAAAGCGGATGGTTACAGAAAAATATGAAAAGGCTGAAAAAGCACAGTGTCAAGCTTACAGCGCATTACGTTACCGGCGAGGATTTTTATCTGTTCGGTGAAAAATACTCTCTTGTTGTTTTTGACTCACCGCGGTACGCGATAACTATTGAAGGTGACAAGGCTATTCTTTATGCGCCTGCAACCTCGGACATAGCGCACAGAGATAAATTCGTCAATTCCTTTTACAGGAAAAAGCTTAAGGAAAAGATCGATTTCTATCTGCCGAAATGGGAACAGCTTACAGGACTTCACGCAAGCTCATATCAGATAAAGAACATGAAAACAAGATGGGGCACCTGCAACACGCGCACGAAAAAGATATGGATAAATCTGCGCCTCGCAAAGGAGCCTGTTGAATGCTTATGGTACGTTTTACTCCACGAGCTTGCGCACACGCGCGTTTACGATCACGGTCCTGCTTTTATTTCTATACTTGACAAGCATATGCCGGACTGGAAGGATATAAAAAGCAAGCTTAACAAAGAATAATTTTACAGCATCGCGCAACTGTTAAGGCGCGATGCTTTTCTATGTCACTTTGCACAATTAAGTGCTTTAATTTTCGTATATTAGCCCAATTGTTTTTCGTTGACTTAGTTTGTGTTTTTTGGTATAATTAATATGTATCTTTATGTGCATTGCACACACAAATTTTTATGAAAGGAAAGGCCTATTTTATGAACAAAAAGCCTTTACGCGCACTATCCCTTTTGCTCACTGTTCTGATGCTCCTTTCGCTTATTCCGGTTTCGGTATTGGCAGAGGATCAGACCTCTGAGCCTATTACGACACAGATCGTAATTAAAGACGATTCGATCGTCTTAGGTCAGAACGGTCTGTCTTCCCCCGACATCAGCTACAATGACACTACCAAGGTCACAACGCTGACTATGACCGCAGACGTTACTGACGGAGATAACGCATATTTCACGGTAGATCTTCCGGAATTAAACGTTAAAGAAACTCCTTATATCGTGCTCGGTGCGGCAAACTCAACGCCCGGCAACTACGATGTAAGCATAGGTTACAAGAACGGTTATAACGCTGAACGTGATTATACACACTCAAGCTTCCGTTTATACGGCAAAAGCTACGCTTTCAAAAATCAGATCTCCAACATTGTGATCGACGCCACAAAATATACAAGCGGTGATACCGGATGGTATGATGCCGACGGTGTTTGGCACTATGCCGGATACAATGTTGTCGTTACAGACGATACCACCTTTGATTACCTCAGGATCCGCCTCAGAAACGGCGGCACGATCACCAATGGCTCGACTGTTGACGTAAAATACGTTGCTTTCTTCAGCACCCTTGAAGCGGCAGAAGCTTACGTTCACGAAGACAACAGCGAGAGCACAGATCCTGAAGTACCCGAAACACCTGAAACACCCGACACTCCCGAGGTTACCGCTGATTATGTGTTCCTCAGCGCAGACAAGCTTTTAACTATTGCAAGCTCGGGCGAAATCATTACCGAAAACAACATTCCGATACTCAAGGTCGATGCGGCTAATTGCTCCACCTCAAGCTCGTTTGCAATTTACCCGACACGCGAGGATGTAGGCTTCACAGCTACAGGCACAGGCTCGTTCTACGATTATTCGCACTACGTTATCAGATACAAGACATCAGGTGATGCTCGTACAAGCGACACGGTCAACCTTCGCGGTACAGACGCAGGCGGAGCCAGCCGTGAAAAGTACGGCGGAACCGAGCAGGTAGTTAAATCAGACACCTACACCTATAAGACCATAGCGCGCGATACCTTTACGAAAGGAAGCGGCGCAACAGAGGCTCCTAACGCTGATTGGACTTCACCCTGGGTGACACTTAAGATGTTCACCGGATCTGAGGGCACGATGTACATTGACTTTATCGCGGCTCTCAAGAGCGAAGAGGAGGCAGCCGACTTCATTGCGTCGGTTGAAAACGGAACCTTTGAGCGTCCCGAATATGAGGGCGGCAACAGCGGCGAAGTAACACCTCCCGAAGAGCCCCCTGTAGTTGAACAAGCCGATTACGTCCTTATGGATGCAAACGAGCTGTTGCTCGCTATAGGCAAGGGCGAGGTTATTGCTGAAAAGCAGCTTGACTATGTGCCCTACTTAAGACTTCTCTCCTTACAGACCAACAAGAGCTCGTTTATTACGATGTATCCCCACAAGACGACTCTCGGCATTGCCGCAACAGGTGACGGTTCGTTCTACGATTATTCACACTACGTTATCAGATACAAGACCTCAGGT
>JAFQPF010000208.1 GCA_017411885.1 Clostridia bacterium | reverse complement strand
TTGTTTGTGAAGTGGAGTATGGAACCGTATGTAGGATCAGCATCCTTAACACCGGTATATGCACCCTGACTACGAGCGGAGAGAGTATCATTTACGGGTGTGTAGAGAACGTAACCGAGGTCAGCTTCCTCTTCTTCTTCATTGCCACCCTCATTTGTTTCGAAGGTAGGAAGTACCTTTATATCAAAGTTATCTGCTGTGAGATATGTACCGATGATAGCTGTGAGGTCTGCACCGGCTTCGATACCTTCTGCATTTGCAAAATCCCAGCCAGCAAATGTCATGCCGGGGATGGATATTGCATCTGTGGGAACGAGATCTGTGATAACGTTTGCGGTTGTACCGTAAACGATTTCAAATACGTTCTTTTCGTCGAGCATATAAATTACGCGAACAGGTTCTTCAGCTGCTTCGTATACTGCATAAGCAACTACGTCGGATTCGAGAACTGTTTCAGCTGTAATTTCTACGTCTTCAGCAAACCAACCAATGAATTCATAGCCCTTAAGTACGGGAGCTGCGGGAACTTCGCCGAGAGCGAGGCCTGCTTCTGCCTGAACTGCATCATAAGCATCTACGTCTTCTTCGTTAAGGTAGAATTCTGCCTTGTAAGCTTCAGCCCAGTCTGCATAGTAATCAACACTTGCTGTTACTTCTGTGCCTTCTTCCGCGTCGATCCAGCCCTTGAATACAAAGCCGTCTACTTCGGGAATTTCGGTAGGAAGAACAAGTGTATCGCCTTCTACGTATGTATCTGTTGCGAACTCTGTAACGTCGTCGAGCATAAATCTTACTGTGTATGCGTCAACGAACTTAGGATATACCTTGAAGTCAACAGAAATATCGTCGATAGTTGTTTGAGCGGTAACTTCGTCTTCGCCGATGTACCAACCAACGAACTTCTTGTTAGCTGCTGTGGGTTCTTCGTCGGGAAGAACTACAGCCGCGCCTTCTTCTGTAAGGTAGTAAGAATCAAGCACGTCAGTACCTTCTTCGTCAGCATAGAAGATAGCCTGCTTGGGTGCTGTGTAGCTGTATACGAAGTTTTCAGCTTCGAGCTGTGTTGCGAAGAATGCAACGTACTGGAATGCGATAGTTTCGCCAACATTTGCTGTTTCGCCTACTACGCCAGGACGGATTTCGAACTGTGAATAAACAGCTCCGTCACGACGAGCGTCGTTGAAGCCGCCCTGTTCACCGCCGGTATAGCCTGCGCCATCAATAATGAGCTTGGAAATGTTTCCGTCGTTAGGAACTGTAAATTTTCTGCCCCAGAGTCTCTTACCGGGATCTGTTGTTGTATCCCAGTCAAGCTTTGTGCCGGGGATATTCTTTGTTGTTACGCCTACTGCGATGTAGGGGTACTCTCTGATCTTAACGCCTGCATCAGCAAAGTTTACGTAAAAACGGTGGCCGTCTACGATCTGAGCAGACTTAGAAGCCGAAAGGGTCTTTACGCCTGTTGCAACGTCATATGACTGAGTCAAGCCGTATGCGATACTGAGCGCTTCGGGGATAACGATTGTAATATCCTCTGCGTCAAGCACTACGGGTTCAGCCGCTGCGCTCATTGAAAACGGAATCATTCCAACGAGCATAAGGGTGCAAAGAAGCACCGAAAGTGCGCGAATTGCAAAATTCTTGCGATTCATAATTTTTTCCTCCTGAAAAAAATAATAAATTTAAGTTATTACCGAGCGCATACCAACCTGCCCCGATTTTCACCGGGGACAAGGTGTCCTTGCGCCGGCTTACGGACGTCTTAGTATTCACTTCGGTCCGTGCTTTGCGCTTCGCCGTTTATGGGGCAAACCCTTCCGACCTCACCCGTCAGGGTCCTTGCTCGTGCCGCGGTTACACGTATAGCACTATAACTATGTTGATTGTACCATATAATATTTTTTCTGTCAATATTTACTTAACATTTTTAGGCAACTTTTTTCTAAAGTTCACAATTTGTTAATATTTATTCGACGGGAAAAGGCATAATGCGATTTCGACAAAGCGAGAGGGGGGCTTTTATCCAAAAGCACCCCTCTCGCAATAAAACCAATCAACCAATAATCCAAACTCAACCGAGCTTTCCCTTGATAGCAAGGTCAAGCCATGCGGCACCGATATCAAGCGCTTCATAAAGCCCGTGCTTCTTCGCCATTTTTTCGATCTTACCGTCAGCATTTGAGCGCACCATAACGGTGATATCGCCCGCAAGCTCATATTCGCCGACCTTTTCGGTATTATGGACGCCCAAAAAGAGAGTATGCGATTCATCGAGGCTACCGTAAAGGTACTGACCGTCCTGTCTTACAAGGGGCTTGCCGCGGAACATAATATATTTTTCCTTATCAAGTATATTAGCCATTTTCAATTCTTCCTTTTACTGTAAAAGCACCGCCGCGCGGACAAATTCATCCTTTATATTATACTATCTTTAAGGGCTCTTGTCAATACCTTTTTCCTTTAGCGTGCAATACTCACAAAATCCGCCATATTTCATTTGACAAACTCCGCGTGAGGGTATATAATATATGTATATGCATCTGTTGAAAGGAATATGATTATGAACTACAAAATTAAAGCACTTGCCGCTTTTCTTACACTTGCCGCACTTCTCTTTTGCGCTTCGTGCGACAAAATAATCGAAAAACGCGAGGACACAAGTGAAAGCGACACTGTAATCATTGACGTGACAGACACTACGGAAAGCGAATCCGAAAGCGAAGAGCTTCCCGCTTTCGTTATTCCCGAATACATAAACCCTCTCACAGGACTTGAAACCACCGAAGAGCTTGCAAATAAGCGTCCGGTTGCTGTTATGATAAACAACATCCGCGATGCTATGCCCCAGGAAGGCACGTCATTTGCCGATGTTATATACGAATGCATCGTCGAGGGCGCGCAGACAAGACTGATGGCTGTATACCACGACTACGAAAGCGCACCTGTTATCGGCTCGGTAAGATCAAGCCGTGAATATTATATTGATCTTGCCTACAATCACGATGCCGTTTACGTTCACGCGGGCGGAAGCAACGATGCTTACAAGAGAATAAAATCGACCGGCATCAACAATCTCGACGGCGTTAATATGTATTTGCCCGACACCTTCTACCGCGACAGCGAGCGCAGAAAGACGATGTCGCTTGAGCACACGCTTATGACAAGCGGTGAAAAGATAACAAGCGGAATAAGCTTCAAGAGTTACAGGTCTGACGCAAAGGAGGACTTCAAGCAGCCGTTTAATTTCTGCGATTTTGAAAGCGAGACCATACCCGAGGATCAAAGCGCGAAATACGTATCTGTAAGCTATTCGGCAGAGCACTCGCCCTATTATATATATAATGAAGAAAACGCGCTTTACGAGCGTTACCAGTTTGATAAGGCACAGTCGGACAACTCCACGGGAGAGCAGCTTAAATTTGACAACATTATTATTCTCTATTGCTCCACCTACAACACGGGTGACAAATACGGCCACTACAGCGTTAAGGTAACAGGTGAGGGCAAGGGTATTTACATTACCCGAGGCGGAAAGGTCAACATCACCTGGAAAAAGGCTGACACAAAAACGCCCGCTTCGTACTATCTTGACGACGGAAGCGAGCTTGTTATAAACCGCGGCAGGACGATGATGCAGATATGCACAGACGCTATGGAAAGCACCACCGTCATTGCCGAGTCAAGAGGAGAATGATCACTGATCACCTCCCTCACCGGTTTTGATTTTCGGATCTTCATTTGCGTACTTCGCGCTGACTCTGAAAAGCACGCGCATAAGTGCCTTACCGTTAAAGGGGATAAGCGGATAAAGATAGCTGCGGCTACCGTCCACGGTATTGTTTGAAACGATAAGGAATATCACAATCAAAGCCGACGCGATATACCCGATCACACCAAGCAAGGCGGTCATTATCAGCATAAGCATACGCATAAATTTGAATGCGAAGCCAAGCTCGTAGCTCGGCTGGGTAAAGTTTGCGATAGCTACGACCGCCATATACACGATGACCTCGGGAATCAGCCAGCCTATCTCAACGGCGAAGTCGCCGAGTATAAGACCGCCGACGACCGAAAGCGAATTTGTGAGCGTATCGGGAGTATTGAGCGAGGCAAGCTTTAGTCCGTCAAGCGCGAACTCGACCAAAAAAAGCTGAACTATAAGCGGAAGGCTGTATTCGTGCGTGATCTTTATAAAATCAAGCCATCCGGGCAGACGGTCTGCGTTCTGTATCAGAAGATACCAGGTCGGCGTCAGCACGAGTGTAATAAAAAAGACTATATGGCGAAGCACACGCAGGTAGCATCCGGTAAAGGGCGGCAGATAGTAATCGTTTGCCTCTTGTAAAAAATCGAATATGCCTGTCGGCAATATCATAACCTCGGGGGATGCGTCTGTTACTATCACAACGCTCCCCTCAAGTATTGATGCCGCCGCTGTGTCAGGTCTTTCGCTGTAGCGGAATTTCGGAAACGGATTATACCATTTTGTCGGCACGAGCGCCTCCGCAAGGCTTTGGTGCCCGAGAGAAAGCGAGCCTACCTCAAGCTCCGCAAGCTTTTTTTCAAGCTTTTTTACATAAGCTTCATCGGCAACACCCTCAAGGTAGCATATAGCCACGTCGGTCTTGCTTTTCTTGCCGACCACCACACGCTTCGCGCGGAAATTCGTGTCACGGATACGTCTGCGTATCATACTAATATTCGGCTTGACCGCCTCTACAAAGCCGTCGCGCGCTCCGCGCAGGACCTTGTCGTTGCTCGGCTCGCCGATAGAGCGCGAGGGGTAATAACGCAGATCAATTATGACAGCTTCGGACGGAAACGCGCTTGAGATAAGGCATATCGTTCCCGACATGACGAAATATATAAGCTGTTCGGTATCGTTTGTAGTCGTAACCTCACTGTATGGCACCGCTTCCTTTACAAAGCGCACGGCATCAGCCGGCGTGATGCGCTTATCCTTTTGCAGCTCGGCAAAAAATATGAGCAGACGCTCAAATCGGTCGCCGTTCATAAAGCTGTCAAGAAAATATAATTTTGCATCCTGCCCCGCAAACGCGATCTCTCTGCCTGTAAGGTCGAAGTTCGTGTCTACGGCGAAGATCTCGTCAAGCATTGAG
>JAFQPF010000207.1 GCA_017411885.1 Clostridia bacterium | reverse complement strand
TGTACGTGATGCTGAATAAGCCGGACGGCTATGTTTCGGCAACCGATGATCCGAGAGAAAAGACGGTACTTGAGCTTTTGCCCGAAAAGTATCAGAGGCTTGGGCTTTTCCCGTGCGGAAGGCTTGATAAAAATACGCTCGGACTACTTATATTAACCAATAACGGAGAGGGCGCGCACCGCGTGCTTTCTCCGAAAAGGCACGTTTCAAAGGTCTATCGCTACGAGTGCGCAGACCCGCTTACAGATGACGATATATCGCGTCTTTCAAACGGCATAACCCTCGATGACGGTTACGTCACAAAGGATGCGGTGATAAAAGCCGATCAAGGTGGTATGTCGGGTGAGATAACGCTCACAGAGGGCAAATATCATCAGATAAAGAGAATGTTTGCGGCAGTAGACAATAAAATAACATATCTTGAACGGATACGCTTTGGAAGCATAGCGCTTGATCCTGCGCTTGAGCGCGGAGAATGGCGCGAATTAAAAGATGAAGAAGCGGCTTTGTTTGAAAATACTTAATTAAGGACGGAAAATTAAAATGGATATTTTAAGGACTCTCGCACAGGAGCTTGGACTCAGAGAAGATCAGGTCGAAAAGACGGTCGCACTTATCGACGACGGTAACACAATACCGTTTATAGCGCGTTACCGTAAGGAGGTAACAGGCTCGCTTGACGACGTTACGCTGAGAAATCTGTTTGACAGACTTACTTATCTTCGTAATCTCGAAGCCCGTAAGGCAGAGGTTATTGCATCTATAACCGAGCAGGGAAAGATGACCGACGAGATTTTAGAGGCTATCGAAAACGCGCAGATACTTGCAGAGATAGAGGACATATACCGTCCGTTCAAGCCGAAAAGACGTACACGCGCGTCTGTTGCGCGTGAACGCGGACTTACACCGCTTGCAGAGGCTCTTATGCTGTTAAGCGAAAGCTACGAGCCCTCGCTTGATGAGATCGCAGGCTCGCTTATTGATCCCGAAAAAGGAGTGGAAACGATTGCCGACGCATACGCCGGCGCGCGTGATATTATCGCTGAGGAGATTTCAGATAACGCCGAATACAGAAAAGAGATCAGAGAAATGACCTATGATTTCGGCGTGATAACCTCCAAGGCGGCAAAGGAAGAGGATTCGGTGTACTCAATGTACTACGACTATAGCGAGGGAGTAAAGAGTATAGCCGACCACAGAATACTTGCGCTTAACCGCGGTGAAAAGGAAGAATATCTTAAGGTGTCGGTCGAAATGGCGGAGGACGCAATTTTGTCATACCTTATTTACGCGGCGATGAGCTCGCAGACAAGCCCCGCGGCAGGTCAGGTGCGCTCGGCAATAATTGACAGCTACGACAGACTTATAAAGCCGTCGATCGAAAACGAGATCAGAACTATGCTCTTTGACCGTGCGGGAGAGGGAGCTATAAAGCTCTTCTCGGATAACTTAAAGCACTTACTTATGCAGCCCCCCGTTAAGGGCAAGTGTGTGCTCGGTCTTGACCCGGGCTACAGAACCGGATGCAAGCTTGCCGTAGTCGATAAGACAGGTAAGGTGCTTGATACTGCGGTTATATATCCCACAAAGCCCCAGGAAAGAATTGAAGAAAGCGCAAAGATCGTAAAAAGACTTATTTCCAAATGGGGAGTTGAGCTTATCGCAATCGGTAACGGTACGGCATCCAAGGAAAGTGAAATATTTATCGCTAACGTGATAAAGGAGGTCGGCGGAGACCTGCATTACGCAATGGTAAGCGAAGCCGGCGCATCGGTGTATTCGGCATCGGCACTTGCGGCAGACGAATTCCCGGATTTTGACGTTACGCAGAGAAGTGCGGTATCTATCGCGCGCAGACTCCAGGATCCGCTTGCGGAGCTTGTAAAAATAGATCCGAAATCTATCGGAGTAGGTCAGTATCAGCACGATATGAAGCAGGCAAGACTCGATGAATCGCTTACCGGTGTAGTCGAGGACTGCGTTAACAGCGTAGGCGTTGACGTAAATACAGCATCCCACTCGCTTCTTTCGTATATCGCGGGAATAAACGCGACAGGTGCAAAGAATATAGTCAAGTACAGGGAAGAAAACGGAGAGTTCAAGTCGAGAAGTGAGCTTCTGAAGGTGCCGAGAATCGGTGCGAAGGCTTACGAGCAGTGCGCAGGCTTTTTGCGCGTGCCCTCGTCAAAAAAGATCCTTGACAACACGGGTGTCCACCCCGAATCCTATGAAGCGGCTGAAAAGCTTCTTGAAATGTTCGGTTATACCTTGGATGACGTTCGTGAAAGCAAGCTTTCGGGCATCCGCGATAAGGTAACTGCCGCCGGTATGAAGCAGACAGCAGAGGCTCTCGGTATCGGTGAGCCTACGCTTAACGATATAATCGGTGAGCTTGAAAAGCCGGGACGTGACGTGCGTGATTCCTTGCCTTCTCCCATACTCCGTGATGATGTTATGGATATGAATGACCTTAAGCCCGGAATGAAATTCACGGGTACGGTAAGAAACGTTATCGACTTCGGCGCATTCGTTGATATCGGCGTGCATCAGGACGGACTCGTCCATATATCGGAAATTTCCGATAAGTATATAAAGCATCCGAGCGAGGTGCTGTCTGTCGGCGATATTGTAAACGTAACGGTCAAGAGCGTAGACCTTGCCAAGAAGCGCATTGGTCTGACGATGAAGAAATAATTCTAATAAATTAGAAAACAAGTCGGGCGTAAAAGTGCGCCCGACCTTGTTTTTTATGTAAATTGTGACATATTGCACAAAAAGATATCGCTAATTTCGTAAGAATGACACTTCCATTTTTGCGTGATTTTTGGTACAATATTGTATGTAAAAAAGTAATATATGCGGCAATGCCGCTTGTGCACAGGAGGAATACATAAAATGGCAAGTTTGTCACTTAAGCACATCTATAAGAAATATCCCGGCGGAGTAACGGCTGTATCCGACTTCTGCCTCGATATCAAGGATAAGGAATTTATCATCTTCGTAGGACCTTCCGGATGCGGTAAGTCCACAACACTCCGTATGATCGCAGGTCTTGAAGAGATCACAGAGGGTGAACTTTTCATCGGCGATAAGCTCGTTAACGACGTAGCTCCTAAGGACCGCGATATCGCGATGGTTTTCCAGAACTATGCGCTTTATCCTCACATGAGCGTGTTTGATAACATGGCTTTCGGTCTTAAGCTCAGAAAGACACCGAAGGAAGAAATCAAGCGCAGAGTTGAAGAAGCAGCTCGTATACTCGACATCACACACCTTTTGGACAGAAAGCCGAAGGCTTTGTCCGGCGGTCAGAAGCAG
>JAFQPF010000206.1 GCA_017411885.1 Clostridia bacterium | reverse complement strand
GTCCTGTAATGTTTCGTCAAGCGCGTGGCCCATATGAAGCTGACCCGTAACGTTCGGAGGGGGAATAACAATAGTAAACGCAGGAGCGTTTTTGTCTGCCTTCGGCTTGAAATAGCCGTTGTCGTTCCAGCTTTTATAGATTCTGTCCTCTATTTCGCCGGGAGCATAGGCCTTGGATAATTCGTGATTGCTCATTTTTATGACCTTTCTTTTTTGAAATGTGTGTCCTAAAATAAAAAAGGCACCGTCTACGGGACGCATTACTGCGCGGTACCACCCGTGTTCATGAAAAAATCATGCACTCAAGCCCTTAACGCGGGAAACGTCCGGTTCTACTTGCAAACGCTTTCTTCCGGAAGCTGAAAGGCGACTTCACCGTTTTGCAGGCACGTCCTTTCAGCAAACGGACGCTCTCTGTGGGATGCGCGGCGGTTACTATTCCTTTTACGCTCTTTTTACATTATAATACGGGTGCAGAGATTTGTCAAGAGTAAAATTGAATTTTAAGCCAACGCGTATTACGGGCTGACACCGGAAGCGCTTTTCTTGAATTGCAGGGGAGATACGCCGCACGTTTTTTTGAAATACGAGGAAAAGAAGGAATAATTGTTAAATCCGACCCGCTCTGATACTTCCGAAAGAGAAAGTTCACTTCCTAAAATAAGCCTTTTAGCCTCACTTATACGTTTGTTTATAACGTATTTATGTATAGTCATACCTGTGTATCTGAAAAAGAGTCTGTTCAGATGATATTCGTGGTATCCGAATTTTGATGCAAGAGAAGAATTTGTAAGCTCACTTGTGTAGTTCTGAGAAATGTATGAGATCACGTCATCTATCACGTTTTTGCTTTTATTGTATGCTATTGCATCATGTCTCATCAGCTTTAACAGGACTTCTTTGAGCATCCCCGAGCATATTTCCCGATAATATATCTTGCTCTCCTCAAATTCAGAAAGTATGCTTTTCAATTCGTGCAAAAACTCCGAGGCATCCTCGCAAAGCGCATATTCCTCAAACGGCTCGTCTGTACAGTCGCTCGGACAAGGCTCAATTTCAAATTCACACGGCATAGGTCTGTATATATCGTGAAGATCAGCGTTTTCGTAAGTAAGGTCAAAGTTCAGTGAGATAAGCTTGAGCGGACCGTACGTTTTGAAAATATATATACTTTCAGAAGGCAGAAAAACGACTGTATCACGGTTAAGAGCTAAATGTTGGTTTTTGACAATAATCTCACCTTGACCGTCAAGTATGTAAAAAAGTCTGCAATCTCTTGCTTTTACCGATAATCCCCCGGAGTCATATTCAAATTCGCCTGCGAATCTTATAAAAGGATTAAGCTCTGTCAGTTTCATATCTCACCTTATAAAAAGTTTGTTTTGTTAAAAAACGAGTGTGTTTACTTTATTCATTTTAACACAATGAGATGATATAATCAAGATGTAATTAAAAAAGGGGGCAATAAATTGAAATTTTCTGTGGGGCTTCCGGGTGTTAACGATAGATTCGTTGATGATATTATAGAAAATAAGGCGCATATAGCCGAGGTCTATTTTTCTTTTCCGGGTATGTCAAGCGGCAGAGGTAGCGTATCGGCAAGCGAAGAATATACAAAATGGGAGCGTTACGAGCTCTTTAAGGGGTATATTTTGCGCCTGTCTGAAAACAAGATCCCTCTCAATATCCTGTTTAATGCAAATTGCCATGGTAGATATAGTTTATCCCGCACTTTGTTTGAGGAAACAGGCTCGGTGATAGACAGCGTTATGAATATGGGCGAGCTCAGATCGGTCACGACGACCTCCCCCATTATCGCGCGCTTTGTAAAGGATAATTTCCCACAGCTTGAGGTGCGCGCGTCTGTCAATATGGAGATCGGAACCGTGCAGGGGATGGAGTATCTTGAAGAAAACTACGACGGCTTTTATATGAAGCGCGAATATAACCGCGATTTTGATAAAATAAAGGAGCTTTCCGCGTGGTGTAAGGATAATGGAAAAAGGCTTTATATGCTTGCAAACAGCGGATGCTTAAATTTCTGTTCCGCACATAATTTCCACGATAATCTTGTAGCTCACGAGGATGAAATACGTGCTATGGATAACGCTTACAGCTTTTCGGGAGTGTGCAAGGAATATCTCAAGGATGAAGCGCACTATGATTCGCTTATACGTGATACCAATTTCATAAGACCTGAGGATATGTATAAATATGAGCCTTATTTTGAAACGGTTAAACTTGCGACGAGGGTAAATCCTTTTCCATCGCGAATACTCAAAAGCTATATAAGTGCGAAATACAGCGGAAATATCCTTGAGCTTTTGGAGCCGGTACATAATATATACCCGTATATCATAGAAAACGGTGAACCGTTAAGACTTAAAAAAATCGAAGATAAAGGAGTTGTGACATTATGCTGACAAGCAAAATGATCAAGGAAGCGGCACTTGCCGCAGGCGCGGACAAATGCGGTATCGCGCCTATGTCCCGCTTTGCGGGCGCACCCGATGAAATGAACCCGAAATTCTTGTTTCCCGAAGCAAAAAGCTGTATCGGCTTTGTTTTCAGAATACCGAGAGGTGTGCAGAGAGGGATTGAGGAGGGAACACAGTTCTTCCAATATCCGTCAATGGCGTATGGCGGAATCAATGAGATATTCGCACCCTACGTTCTGTATCAGGTAGGCAAGCTTATAGAGGATGAGGGCTATGAAGCGTTCGTCTACCGTAATACGGGTGCTCGCGGAGTCGTTTCAGATATGGACGGCTCGCCCGGAAACACCCTTTCACCCGAGGAGCAGATAGAGGTGAATGAAAACGCAAAGACCTCTACCGCGCATCACCGTACAGTACAGTTTACCCGCCCGGTAAGAGAGGGTGTGGTAGCACCCGATCTGCAGTTTCAGTTCAGACTTGCGGCAGTAGCCTGCGGTCTTGGTGAGATAGGCTACAGTAAAATGCTTCTTACTCCCGAATTCGGCCCCTTGCAGAGAGTTGCATTTATCTTTACCGATGCAGAGCTTGAATACGATGAAATGTATAACGGAGAGCCGCTTTGCAGAAAATGCGGCGCTTGCGTAAGAGAATGTCCCGGCGGATGTATACCTCCGATGAACTCGGGCAAAACAATTCGCGTGCAGATAGAGGATAAGATCATCGAGTGGGGCGATATCGATATGTGGCGTTGTTATGCCTTTTACACTCACGCGGGACGTTATTATAATCCATTTGTACCAAAGGAAGTATGGGATAAAAATCAAAACGGCGCGCTTGATCTGATGGAAAAGGATAATATTGAGGCAAACGAAGACGAGATAATGAAGGTCTACGGCGAATTACAGCAGTATTTCCCGAGCTGGGTAGGATACAATATGGCAAAGTGCGGCGGATGCATACGCGCCTGCGTTTCTATGCTCGAAAAGAAGGGCGGATGTATGGAAAACAGGTTTGAAAAGCCACTCAGAACGAAAAAAGCCTGGAAGCTTGAAAGGTAGGAGGACGGTAATGCTTACATCAAAAATGATAAAAGAAAAAGCATATGAATTAGGTGCAAGTATATGCGGTATCGGAAGAGTATACGAAGAAGAAAATCCTGGACGTGACCCGAAAATGATACTTCCCGCAGCTAAATGTATTATCGGCTTCGGCTTTGCAGTGCCCAAGGGCATATACGAGGCTATGGATCGCGGCTCGCAGTATTATACATATACTACACTCGGCGTTAAATATATCGACGAGGAAATGGCGGAGATATTCCTTCTTAAAATGGGCGCCTTTATTGAAAACGAAGGATTTGATGCCTGCCTGCAAAAGGCTGTCCCAAATCTGAGAATCAAGGGAGATAAGACCACAAACCCTGAGGTCGTGGATACCTACGAGCTTGTGTTTGCAGAGCCGGTAGAAGAGGGCAAGCCTGCGCCCGATGTTATCATAGATTTCGGCAAGGCGGCACACGCATGCGGACTTGGCGAGGTAGGTCTTTCGGGAAAGATAATAAACAGAGAATACGGTCCGTTTATGCGCTATTGCTTCATAATAACCGATGCACCGCTTGAGCTTGATGCGCCGTATGAAGATAAGATTTGCGATAATTGCGGCGAATGTGTACGCGCCTGCCCCGGTAATGCCATAAGCGAAAACGGGCTTGATACTTGGCAGTGCAGCGTTTATTATAAGGGTGCGCATAGATCCAATCCGTTTATGACCGATGATTTTCTGAAAGGTCATCCCGAAAGGGACGCGATCATAAACGGCGAAAAGCGATTTGATGCCGAAAGCGCACGCGAGATATATAGGCATCTTGATTTTCTTCCGAAAACTCAGTGGGGATATTCACCGTGTATCTGTGGCAGAAAATGTGACATTGCATGCTATAAGCATATAAAGGGGGCGAAAAAGTGAAAGAGAGAATATCCG
>JAFQPF010000015.1 GCA_017411885.1 Clostridia bacterium | reverse complement strand
TTGACCTCTAATTTTGCGGGGTGTACGTTTACGTCAACGTGTGCGGGGCTAATATCGATATTCAGCACAGCGCACGGGAATTTTTCCGACGGAATAAACGCCGAATACGCCTGCTCAAGCGCCGCCGCGACCGTTTTGCTCTTTATAAATCTTCCGTTTATAAAGAAGTTCTGAAAATTCCTGTTTGCCCTTATATTATCGGGCGCGCCAATATAGCCGTGAACTCTTATACCGTCGGCGTTGTTATCGACTTCGATAAGTCTTTTGGCAAAGTCCTTGCCGAAAAGCACGTATATTACGTTATAAAGCTTGTTATCTCCGCTTGTCATAAACTTCATATTGCCGTCTATGATAAGCTTGATCGATATATCGGGACGCGAAAGTGCGATCTTTTCAACGTATGCGCTGACCGCCATCGCCTCGGTCACGTCCTTTTTAAGAAACTTAAGCCTTGCGGGCACGTTTGCAAATAAGTCTTCAACGATAACAGTCGTACCGTTTGCGCATCCCGCTTCTATTATTCCCTTTACCTCACCGCAGGAGGATTCAAGTATATGACCGGTTTCAGAGTCGGCTGTCTTTGACATTATCCTCAGCCTTGAAACCGATGCTATAGCCGCAAGCGCTTCACCTCTGAAGCCGAGCGTCAGGATCGAATCAAGGTCATCTGCATTATGTATCTTACTCGTAGCATGACGCTTGACCGCAACGGGAAGGTCATCCTTGGATATTCCCTTGCCGTTGTCGGTAACGCGCATAAAGGTAATACCGCCGCGCTTTATTTCGACGGTGATATCATCAGCACCCGCGTCTATTGAATTTTCAAGTAACTCCTTTATTACCGAAGCAGGCCTGTCCACGACCTCGCCTGCGGCAATAAGGTTTGCCACGCTGAAATCAAGTACGTTGATTATTCCCATATCTTATTCCTTAATCATATTTTTGAGTCTGAAAAGCTCGTTCATCGCTTCAATGGGGGATATAGTGTTCAGGTCGAGCTTTTTAAGCTCGTCCGCAATTTCAAGCGCAAATACGTTATCAAAGCTCATACTTTGCTCTTCTGCAGTATCATCGTTTTTCCCCGGGTTTACCGTGATAACACCGCTTTCGATCTCGCGAAGCACCGTCTTTGCGCGCTTTATTACCGCTTCGGGCACACCTGCCAGCTTTGCGACCTCAATACCGTAGCTGTCGTCTGCCGCGCCGCGCACGATCTTACGAAGGAAGGTAATATCGTCACCGCGCTTTTTTGTTGCGATATTATAGTTGACAATACCGTCATTTTCGTTTTCAAGCTCGGTAAGCTCGTGATAGTGTGTCGCAAATAGCGTTTTTGCGCCGATCTTATCCGATGTATGTTCGGCAATAGCCTTTGCGATGCTCATACCGTCAAATGTACTCGTGCCTCTGCCTATTTCATCGTATACGATAAGGCTTCTTCGTGTCGCGTTTGAAAGGATGTACGCGACCTCGTTCATTTCAAGCATAAATGTCGACTGACCGGATGCAAGATCATCCGACGCTCCAACGCGGGTGAAGACCTTGTCAACTATTCCCATACGCGCGCTTTTGGCAGGCACAAACGATCCTATCTGAGCCATTATCGCTATAAGCGCGACCTGCCTCATATACGTGGATTTACCCGCCATATTCGGGCCTGTGATAAGCGCAAGTCTGTTCTTGCCCGTATCAAGCTCGGTGTCGTTCGGAACAAAGTAGCTATCCCTTACAAAGCGTTCTACAACAGGGTGTCTGCCGTCCTTTATCTTTATCTTGTCGCTTACGTCAATCTCCGGGCAGACATATCCGTTACGCGCGGCAACGTCCGCAAGCGATATGTATACGTCAAGCCTTGCAAGCAATGCTCCTGCCGACTGAAGGCGCGAAAGATTTTCTGAAAGCTTATCGCAAAGCGACATAAATATTTCGTATTCAAGGGCATTAAGCTTGTCCGAAGCGCCTAAAACCGTCGCTTCCATTTCCTTGAGCTCATCGGTAATGAATCGCTCACAGTTTGAAAGCGTCTGCTTGCGGATATAGGTATCCGGCACAAGCTCCTTTTGTGAATTTGTGACCTCAATATAGTAACCGAATACCTTGTTGTATCCGATCTTCAGATTCTTGATTCCCGTAGCCTGCTTTTCACGGGCTTCGATCTCGTCCTTGAGATTTTTACCGCCGTCCTTGATGCTTCTGAGTCTGTCGACCTCAGGATCAAAGCCTTCGCGAATGATACCGCCGTCCCTTACCGAGAAGGGCGCGTCAAGCGAGATAGTGTTGCTTATTGCATTATAAAGATCCTCGCAGCAGTCAAGCTTTTCAAAGACCTTGAGAAGCTCGGGAGAATCACAGTCCGCAAGCATAGACTTCACCTGCGGAAGCACGGCAATCGTCCTTGCGATTCCGTTTAAGTCCTTACCGTTTGCCGTTCTGTAAGCGATCTTTGTGGTAAGTCTTTCAAGGTCAAGCACGTCCTTTAAGTAATCGGACAGCTCTTCGCGCAATATAAAGCTGTCGTAAAGCTCTCTTACCGCAGACTGACGCGACAGTATTGCCTTTTCATCCACAAGCGGAAGCTCGATCCAGCTGCGCAAAAGTCTTGCGCCCATAGCGGTGCGCGTGCGGTCAAGCACCCAGAGAAGCGAGCCTCGCTTTTCCTTTGTGCGAATAGTTTCAACAAGCTCAAGATTTCGGCGCGTGTTTATGTCGATCTCCATATACTGACCGTCGCTGTAAAGCTCAAGCGAAGAGATATATGAAACGTCGATCTTCTGCGTTTCGTCAATATAATCAAGAAGCGCGCCTATCGCGCAGATAAGTGATTTATCCCTTACGCTGTTGGCAAAGGCAGTATCCGGAAACTGCTTTGAAACACGGCTGACCGCGCTTTCAAAGTCAAAGCGTCTTTCCTCTGAGCTATTAACTGCAGAGCCAAAGCGTTCTCTTACAAAGCCCGCAAGAGGCCCAAGCTCGCGAAGTTCATAGTTGAATATGATCTCGCTGGGTACATAGGTTCCAAGCTCGTTTATAAGCCTGTTATTACGCTTGTCGTTTTCAAATGCTGTCGCGTATACCGCGCCGGTTGAAATATCAGCAAAGGCAACGCCTACGCTGTCATGCTCACGTGAAAAGTAGACAGAAGCAAGGTAGTTATTCTTCTGCTCGCTCAAAAGTCCCGTTTCCACAAGCGTTCCGGGAGTTATGATACGCACAATATCGCGCCTTACAAGCCCCTTTGCGGTTGCGGGGTCCTCCATCTGCTCGCAGATAGCGACCTTGTATCCGCGCGAAACGAGCTTACCGATATAGCCCTCTGCGCTATGATACGGTACACCGCACATAGGCGCACGCTCGGGCTCTCCGCAATCGCGTCCGGTTAAAACAAGCTCAAGCTCACGCGAGGCTACCTTTGCATCGTCAAAAAACAGTTCGTAAAAGTCTCCGAGTCGGTAAAAGATAAGGTAATCCTTATATTTGTTCTTGATCTCGAAGTACTGAAGCATCATCGGAGTCATAAGAATGACCGTCCCTTTTTACAAAATTAGTCGTTATTCTTGGAAGCGCAGTTGGATTTACAGCTCGAGCAATCGTGACTGCAGGCACGCTCGCCGGTTAAAAAGAACTGAATTTCGGAGTTAACCTCGTTCATAAGCGCGTTAACCTCATCGTTTGCTTCCATATACGCTGTCATAACGGGGTTTTCGCTGATAAGATTATAAAGCTCGGATATGCGCTTATTGATAATAGCGATAAAATCCTCGTCGCGCACTTCCTTCTTGTATTCCTCTGCAAGCGCTATCTGCTGAACGTTGTATTCAGCCATAAGATTTTTGATTTCGGCATCGGTTTCGTAAGCCGCCTTAGCCTCGTCAAGCTTCTTTATTCTGTCATCCTCGCCGATAGCCTTTGCAAGCTCGGCACATGCTCTGAGTATTTCCTTGTTCATTTTTGTATTCTCCTTTGTTTATCTTTTCAAGTTTTAACAGATGTTGGGGTATGGGCTTAGGACATCAAGTCTCATCAGATTCCACGCGCTGTTTGCCCGTCCGTGCTACGGACCCGAAAACGTTGAAGGTTTCGGCGCGCTCGATCAGCATATCAACTATCTTTCCTGTGTAGTCGATATCGCTCTTAAAATGCACGAGCCTGCCCGATTCGCACCTGCCTGTATACATTCCGGCATCGTTTTTGCTTATTCCCTCTACAAGCACCCTCTGAGTAGTACCTACAAGTGTCTGATTTATCTCGTTTGATATTTTGTGCTGAAGTTGAAGTAAGCGTGAAAATCTTTCCGACTGTATTTCAGGCGGTATCTGACAATCCATTTCGGATGCCGGTGTACCCTTGCGCGGCGAGTATATAAACGAGTAGATGTTATCGTATCTCACCCTTGACAAAATATCGAGCGTGTCTGCAAAATCCTCTTCGGTCTCCCCCGGGAAGCCCACAATTATGTCGGTTGTCAGAGCTATATCCGGGATCTTCGCTTTCATATAGTCGATAAGCTCAAGATAGCTTTCTCGGGTATATCGCCTGTTCATAGCCTTAAGCACCGCGTTCGAGCCCGACTGAAGCGGCAGATGGAACTGACGCGCTACCTTCGGATTAGCCGCGATCGTATCTACAAGCTTTTTTGAAGCATCCTTAGGATGGCTTGTCATAAAGCGAACTATGAAATCGCCTTCGATCGCGCATATATCGGCAAGCAGATCGGCGAAATCGTAATCGTAGTCAAGATCCTTACCGTAGGAGTTCACGTTCTGGCCAAGCAGAGTTATCTCCTTATATCCCTTCGCAACAAGCTCTCTTGCCTCAGCAAGCACGTCCTCGCGCTTACGGCTTCTCTCTCTGCCGCGAACGTACGGAACCACGCAATAGGTGCAGAAATTGTTACAGCCGTACATTATGCTGAGCCACGCCTTGAAGTCGCTTGATCTTTTTACCGGAAGCCCCTCGGCAAGCGTACCGAGCGTTTCCTCAACTATGAAAAATCTTCCATTTTCCTCTCTTGCCCTGCACAAAAGCTCGGGGAAACGGTATATTTCACCCGTGCCGAAAAGGAAATCGACGTAGGGATACTTGTTCTTTATGTCGTTAAGCCTGTGCTCTTGTGAGACCATACATCCGCAAATGCCTATGATAAGCGACGGCTTTTTAGCCTTTAGGTGCTTGAACTGCCCGGTAATAGATAACGCCTTTAGCTCAGCGTGCTCTCTTATCGCGCAGGTGTTGACAAGTATCAGATCGGCAAGCTCCTCGGAGTCGGTTATTTCATATCCCATAGCCTCAGCCATACCTGCAAGCCGTTCGCTGTCGGCTTCGTTCTGCTGACATCCGAAGGTGCGCACAAGCGCGTATTTTGTAGTATTCTCGCCTGAGATCATTTCACGCACACGGGAAATATATCCGTGCTGACGCGCGATCTCGTCCGGTGTTATGATTTTTGTTTCTCTGTTCATATTTTTATCCGTTAATCGGCGCAAACGAGCCGTTTTCAAGCCCATCTGTCAATATTATTTCGCCGTTATTCTTTATTATTACCGCTTCGAAATCAAAAGCGTTCTGCCCGTAAAGCTCTATGGCACGCTCGCTTCCCATTACGAAAAGCGCGGTTGAAAGCGCATCTGCAAGCGCACCGTTTTTGCTTATCGCAACAGCACTTGCTATGTCCGAATCGCTCGGTCTGCCCGTTTCGGGATCAATTATATGGTGATATTTCACACCGTCGATTTCGGCATACCGCTCATACGCAGCAGACACCGCAACAAAGCCGCGATCAAGCTTAAGCGTTCCGATCATCTTTGAAGTGTCAAACGGAGATTTTATCGCTATAACAAAGGGTTCGCCGTCTGATTTCTGTGACACCGTACCGATATTTCCTCCAAAGGATACCGTGCCTATATATCCAAGCGATTCAAGGTGCTCGCATACCGCCTGGGCCGCCATCCCCTTGCCTATACCGCCAAGGTCAATGCCTGCACATGCATCGGTCTTTTTTACTGTGTCGCCGTCAAAAACAAGCTTGTCTGCGCCGATATGCGAAAGCGCATCCGCTATACTCTCTTCATCGGGCGGTGTAAAGCCCTTTTCTGTCACGTCCCACAGCCTTGTGAGCGGTTCAAGTGTTATATCAAACGCGCCGTCTGTTTTTTCACTCACCTCAAGCGCAAGCCTTATAAGCTCTGATGAAGCAGGCATACTTACGGCTTCGTCTGCTTTTGCCGCGTTAAGACGCGCGACTTCACTTTTGGCGACAGTTTTTGAAAGTAAGGCCTCTATATCCTTTATAATTTTCTCACACTCGTCAAATACACTCTCTTCGACCTCGCCTGCAAGCCTTACCGTAATGATCGTATCCATAGCAAATATATCGGCTGTTGAATAGGTAGCCTTTGAATAAAAGTCATATTCACGGCAAGAGCAAAGCAAAAGAGTCATCAACGACAGCACTATCGCCGTCACTTTTTTAAGTACCATTTTATGCTCCGGTTATTTTTTTAAGCTTGCTTGTACAAAGCTGTGCTATCGCCCCGGTCACAATGCCGCTTGCAACAGACATAAGCAAGTACACGCCAAGCAAATTGAATATATCGGCGCTGCCGAGCATAAGTGAAGCGGCTATAAGCTGGCCTGTCATATGCATCGCGGACGCGCCTACCGACACACCTATAAGTGATATTTTGTCCTTTATAACAAGCTTTGAAAAAGCTATAAACGCGTAAGCCAGCATCGCTCCGAAAAGCGAGAACACAAAACTTGTCGGCGTTCCGAAAAGCATCGCCATCACGCCTACCCTGATAAGTGAAATTACAAGTCCGCACGGAAGCGACACGGCAAACGCCGCGACAACCACCGCGATATTCCCAAGTCCGAGCTTTGTTCCGATCACCGGCATAAGCGCGTTTATACCGCTTATCGCTTCAAGGTATGAAAGCACTATTGCAAGTGCCGCAATAATCGAGCAAAGGGCGAGCCTTTTATTAACCGACGATACCGTCCGCTTCATACGCACTCCTTTCACCCTCGCTTATTCCGATCACAACTCTTGCAGGAAGGCATACTATCGTTTCTCCAATACGCGAAATTCCGTGTGCTCTTTCACAAAGCCTGTCCGGGCAATCGGCATCTGTTACACTCACGCTGTTTTCCTTCACCTCAAGCACAAGAGTGATCCCATTATTCTGAAGTGTAACCGTCCTGTCCTTATCAAGCGGATACTCGCTAATATTTCCGTCGCACTTAACATAGAAGTGATCGCCCTTGTCATAAGCAAAGCTGTTTATCAAAAGAACAAGTGCCGTGACAAGCACCGTTACTGTTACGATTATATCCCCTGACTTGAGCTTCATTTTATAAACCCGTCGATCGCGTCCGCGTAATATTCCGGCGCAAATTTTCTTACAACGTATGCATGCGGTCCGTTTTCGTCACGCACAAAGGTGTTGTCACCGCTTTTAGCATCTGCGCTTGCCCTTCCGTGTACTATGCTGTAGCCCGAGTCCTCCTCGCTTCCGTTTACCGCCAATAAAGCAAGCATCGGATCCCACGAGGAGCGTCCGTTTACGCTTCCGTGGTCTACCATAGCGATATATAACACGTCGTCAGCATCAAGCTTGCTTCCGCTTATAACGTCAACGCCGATCTCAAAGCCCAAAAAGGTTATCGGAACAGGTGCGAGCGCGCATACCACGCTTGCGGCTGCTCTCGTTATGGGATTATAGTTGAAATTATATTCCTTGCCGATCTCATCGTCCCACTTGCCTGCCATGATCCAGAGCTTGTCCACCTTTTCGCGCATAAGCTCTACACCGCTTTTATCGCTTATATCGTCGGGCTTGCTTTGGATAAGACCTGCGAGCGCCTGCAAAAAGCCGATCTCCGCGATCTCAACCTTGCCATCGCTTTCGGCAAGCAGGCGTCTGTAAAGCCTTATTCCGTCTTCCGCGTCGTCATTGGAGCTATAGCTGACGGCACGCTTTGCAAGGTGGGCCTGATATTTACCCTCACCCGAGGTTATACTGCGATCAATACCCAAAGGGAGCGCGTGTATTCCCTCGCTTTCAAGAAAGCCGTCGAGAGAAGCGACCGAATTTTCAAGAAAATGATTTATGACCACACCGCAAAGCTTTATCCTTCCCTGCTTATGCGCACGGGCAAGTATTCTTACCGCAACGACGTCGTCACAATCAAGTCCCCAGTCGGTTCCGAGTATTATTTTCCTCATAATGATCACCCTTTCGAGCAAAAAACGCATATTAGAATATTATTATATCATAAACAATAGAACATTACAAGATTTTGAGCAAAAAAAGACAGAGAAAATTTTTCTCTGTCAGATAGCTTATTATTCACCGCATTTTACGGCGCAAATGCTTATTTCCCACGCCGTGATCGCCCTGCTGCGCGGTATTCCCATCGTGGATGCCGACGGTGCCGGTCGTGCAGTCCCCGCGCTG
>JAFQPF010000205.1 GCA_017411885.1 Clostridia bacterium | reverse complement strand
CATCTTGAGGTTTCTTGAAGCCTCAAGGCAAAGCTTTGAAAGGGTGCTGAAAACGTCCTTGCCGTTTTCGTCAACACCGCCGAGTACACGGCTCTGACCGTTGTCGCCCTGCTGTACGCCGACGTACATATCGCTGTCCTTGTTAAAGGAGAGGAAGAAGTCCTCAATAAGCTCAAGCGCGGATTCGTAAGTGTAAACACCCTTGTCCATATCCGCCTTGAAATAAGGATACATATACTTGTCAAAGCGGCCTACCGTGTTGTGGTAGTTGCCCTCAAGCCACATAGAGAAGTGGATGATTCTGAAGGACTGAAGCGCTTCTCTGAAATTTGTAGCACCGTAGCGCGGAACGCGCTCGAGCGTTTTTGCAATATCGTCTCTGCCGCACTTTACAGCCTCTTCCTTGTATCTGTCGGCAAGCTCGATTATGAGGTCGATCGCGCGGTCAGCGTATTCGTTTGCACCCTTGAATGCGAGAAGACCGTCCTTTATAACCTTTTCAAAGTTCACGTTGAGGTTGGAGATATATCCAAGCTCGTGGATGTAATGCTCCTTTTTGATCTCTGCCCACTCATCCTCTGTAAAGCAATCGGGAATACAAGTGGTCGTACGCATAAAGGTTATCTTTTCTTCGGGCAGAATATGGGGAGTCTGAAGATGCATAAGGCGTTCAAATCTGTCAGCCATACGCTCTATCGGAGAAAGCCCGCGCGCCTTGTATTCGCTTGCAAGGTCGCAGGTGTTATCCACTCTGAACTGATGGTGTTTTTTGTTAACGATGTACTCAAATAAAGCCTTGCTCATAAATTATCCTTTCCGCTGAGCTCTGTCAGCATTGAGCTGTCAATATTATAAAATCTGCATGCGTTTTCAAACGTAATTGAGAGCATATCTTCAAGCGAGATACCCTTGATCTCAGCCAGACGCTCTGCTGTGTAGAGAAGATTTCCCGAATGGTTTATGCTCGAGCGCACCGGGACGGGAGAAAGATACGGACAGTCGGTTTCGATCAGTATCCGGTCAAGCGGAGCTACCTCTGCCGCCTCTACAGTCTTTCTCGCGTTTTTGTAGGTTACCACACCCGTATAGGACAGATACCTGCCTGCCTTTATAAGCTCGCGCGCCCATTCGGCGCTTCCGCTGTAACAATGAAGTAATATCCTCACATCGGGAAAGTCTTTAATTATCGCATCGACGTCGCCGTGAGCCTCACGGTCGTGTATCACCACCGGCAGCTTAAGCTCGCGTGCAAGCTCAAGCTGAGCGATAAAGTACGCCTTCTGCTTTTCCTTGTCGTAAGGCTCCCAATAGTAGTCAAGCCCGATCTCGCCGATAGCCACCGCCTTTGGATGCGCGGCAAGCTTTTTTATCTCGCTTATCGCATTGTCAAGCGCGCCTGCTCGGTCGATGTCGCCCGGATGCACGCCGACTGCGGCGAATATACGGTCATATCTTTCGGCAAGCTCAAGTGAGTGCCTTGAATCCTCGGGAGTTACCGAGGCATTCACTACCGCGCCGAGCCTGTCATTAAAAAGGGAAGCAAGCAAAGCATCGCGGTCTTCAAATTTTTTGTCGTTGTAATGCGCGTGCGCGTCAAAAATCATATCTCTACGCATAAACAGTATATTATATAGCTTCATCCAAATCCGTGACATTTGCAACGGAATTGGAATATTTTACTAAAATTTGTTATCTTATTCTGTCGCCAAGCTTTGCGCTGTCTTCAAGGAATACTACCTTGATCTCCTCCTCGCCGCTTGCGAGGATCATACCGTTGGATTCAACGCCGCAAAGAGTAGCGGGAGCGAGGTTGGTAACGAGTATTACCTTCTTTCCGATGAGATCCTCGGGCTTGTAGAACTTGGCGATGCCCGAAAAGACCTGCCGCTTTTCGTAACCGAGGTCAAGCTGGAGTTTCAAGAGCTTCTTAGCTTTCGGTACACTTTCGCATTCAAGCACCTTTGCGACTCTGAGCTCTACCTTCATAAAGTCGTCAAAGCCGATCTGTGCGACACCCTCGGGCTTTTCGATAACCTCTTCGGGAGCGTTTGCCTTCGCGCGTTCTGCGATCTCAGCGTTGATCTCTTCCATCTTCTTAACCTCGTCAATACGGTCGAAAAGATGCGCGGAAGCACCGATAGTCGTGCCGCATTCGAGTGCGCCGAAGCTGTCGATCGAAGCAAAGTCACACTTGTCTGTAGGAAGCACCTCAAATATAGCCTTTGCTGTAGAGGGCATTATCGGAGAGAGCATAACTGCTGATATTCTGATGGTTTCAAGAAGATTGTAAAGCACTGTTCCGAGACGCGCCTTCTTAGCTTCATCCTTTGCAAGTATCCACGGAGTTGTTTCGTCGATATACTTGTTTGCGCGTCTTAAGAGACCGAATACCTCTTCGATCGCATCTGCAAGCTTGAAGTTGTCCATAAGCTCGCAGTAATTTTTCTTTGCTTCTTCAAATGCTGCTACAAGCTCGTCATCAAGTGCCTCTCTGAAGTCGCCGGAGGGAACGACAGATTCAAAATACTTTCCTGTCATCGCGAGCGTGCGGTTGACAAGGTTTCCGAGATTGTTAGCGAGGTTAGCATTGTATCTGTCGATTATAGATTCGTATGTGATAGAGCCGTCTGCGGCAAAGGGCATTTCCTCAAGGACGTAGTATCTCACTCCGTCAACGCCGAAATGTCTTACTAAATCGTCCGCGTAAATGATGTTGCCCTTGGACTTAGACATCTTGTCAGCACCAAAGAGCAGCCACGGATG
>JAFQPF010000204.1 GCA_017411885.1 Clostridia bacterium | reverse complement strand
TATTCCTTGGTTATATCGTGCAAAAGCGCCGCAAGACGCAGCTTTTCGCGCTTTTCGGGACAGTATATCCCCGCCAGAAAATTTATCTCTCTTTCGACTCCAAGCGTGTGCAGAAAGCGCCTTTTGCCCATCATTGTGCGCACACGCTCCCTTACGTTGCTGAGTAACGGCATATCACCATCACGGTAAAGCCCGTTTTCATAGATATAGTCCCTTACCGACGGCAAAAGCTCGTCCTTTATCGGGCGCAAAAGTCTTATTCTTTCACGTATCTCGCTTGACGAAAGCTCGATCGCATCAAATTCTATTTCAAAAACACGCGCACCGCAATCCTTTACAAGATGCGCCTTGTGCTTTTCAAGAGCATCTCCGGTCAGCGCATCATTTTCGCGGCGTCCGAGCACTATGCCTGCAAGCTTAAATATCTCATCCGCCTCACGCCAGGATTCAAGAGTTAAGAACATATCGCTTCCGCAAAGAAGATAAAGCTCTCCTTCATCCTTAAGCGCCCTTAGCGTATCGACCGTATAGCTTTTTCCGCGGCGTTTGATCTCAATATCCGATACGGATATTTTCTCTTCTCCATCAAAGGCAAGTCTGCACATTTCAAGGCGATCTTCAGCGTCCGCGCCCTCAATCTCATCCTTGTGCGGTGGCAGGCAGGTCGGGATAACATAAAGCTTATCAAGAGCCATCTCTGTCAAAAAGCTTTTTGCCACCTTAATATGCCCCGCGTGTATCGGAGAAAAGGTTCCGCCGTATACTCCGATCTTCATTTTAATTTGGCAGGACAATCTTCTTTTTGTCCTGTGATTCTCTGTATAACACGAATTTTGTTCCGATAACCTGCACGACTTCGGCGTTTACCTCTTCGGAGATGATCTCTGCCGCCTCACGTGCACTGTAATCGCAGTTGTCAAGCACTCTGAGCTTTATAAGCTCACGCGCTTCAAGTGCGTCTGATATCTGCACACACATATTTTCACCTATCCCGCCCTTGCCTACCTGAAAGATAGTGTCAAGCTTCTGGGCAAGCGCGCGCAGATATGCTCTTTGTTTACTCGTCATAATATGATTCCTTTTTACGATAAAATAGCGGCAAGGTCGATCACAAATTTTCTCATAGCCTCGCCTCTGTGGCTTATCGCATTCTTTTCCTCCGAATTAATCTCGGCAAAGGTCCTGCCGTATGCATCACACATAAACAGAGGATCGTAGCCAAAGCCGCCGCTTCCCTTTTCTTCAAATATGATCTTGCCCGGGCATTCGCCGCGGCATCCGAAGCCGCGCGCACCGGTCACAGGGTCAACGACAGCCTTTCCGAATTTAAGCTTGGCTTCATCAAAGCTATGATACGGGCTTTCCTTCGGGAACATTACAGACACAACCGACACGAATTTTGCGGTGCGTTCACCCTCGGAAAGCTCGCTCATAACCTCTAAAAGCTTATTGTTGTTTCTCTTGTCATCACACGGCTCACCCGCATAACGCGCGCTGTACACGCCGGGCGCACCGTCGAGCGCGTCTACCGCAAGCCCCGAATCATCGGCAATTCCCGCGTATCCGAAGCTTACCGGCGCACACGCCTTGATCATAGAGTTTTCTTCAAAGGTAGTGCCGTTTTCATCGATCTCGCCCTCGTGGCCGATGTCATCGAGCGAAAGCACTCTTATATCCTTTGAAACATCTGCGAGCAGAGTGTTTATCTCTACTATTTTGTGTTTATTTCTTGAAGCAAGTACGATATCCATCAGTCAAACAACGCCTTTACAAAATCCTCGCTTGAAAACGGCTGCATATCGTCTGCCGACTCCCCGACACCGATATACTTTACCGGTATATCAAGCTCTTTTTTAATTGAAAATACAATTCCGCCCTTAGCTGTGCCGTCAAGCTTTGTAAGCACAAGACCGGTGATATCCGCCGCATTCTTGAACTCCTTTGCCTGATTAACGGCATTCTGCCCGGTTGTAGCATCAAGCACTAACAGCGTTTCACGCGATACACCAACAAGCTCTCTGTCAACAACACGGTTGATCTTTGCAAGCTCGTCCATAAGGTTTTTCTTATTATGAAGTCTGCCTGCCGTGTCAATGATAAGCACGTCCACACCGCGCTTTTTAGCGGCGATCGCGGCATCGTATACGACAGCCGCCGGGTCGCTTCCCTCCGCGTGGGAGATAATGTCAACTCCGACTCTGTCTGCCCAGACGGTAAGCTGATCTATAGCGGCAGCTCTGAAGGTATCCGCCGCGCAAAGAAGCACCTTTTTGTTCTGCGACTTCAGGTTGTTTGCGATCTTTGCGATAGAGGTTGTCTTGCCGACACCGTTAACTCCGATAACGAGTATGACCGCGGGCTTATTTTCAAGCTCAAGCGGCTTATATTCCCCGATCATTTCTTTGAGTATCTCGCGAAGTGCCGCCTTAGCCTCCTCGCTGTCGTCTATTCTGTTTTCACGAATCTTATCTCTGAGCTTCTCAATGATCTCCTCGGCAGATGCAACACCTACGTCAGCCATTATCAGAAGCTCCTCAAGCTCCTCAAGCAGATCTTCGTCAACCTTGACAAAGCTCTTGAAAAGCTCGTTTACCTGCCCGAACACAGATTCCTTTGTTTTGGCAAGTCCGCTTTTTAATTTATCAAAAAAGCCCATTACGATTTAATTCCAACCTTTTCTTCTATTTCTCCAAGCTCAAGTGTCAATATCTTGGAGATACCCTTTTCGTACATCGTTACACCGTAAAGCTTGTCCGCGATCTCCATCGTGGGACGTCTGTGGGTGATAACGATAAACTGGTTCTTATCAGAATATCTCTTTATGTAGTCAGCGAATCTGAATACGTTCGCTTCGTCAAGCGCCGCCTCGATCTCGTCGAAAATACAGAAGGGAGTGGGATTCACCCTGAGTATCGCAAAAATGAGTGCAATCGCCACGAAGGACTGCTCACCGCCCGAAAGAAGCATAAGGCTCTTGATGATCTTTCCGGGAGGCGCAACTCTTATCTCGATTCCGCTTGTAAGCACGTTATCGGGATCGTTAAGAGAAAGCTCTGCTTCTCCGCCTCCGAAAAGCTCCTTGAATACCACCTTGAAGTTCTGATTGATGTTTTCAAATGCCTTTACAAAGGTTTCGCACATCTCACCCTCAAGCTTGGTTATGATCTCAAGAAGCTCCTGCTTACTCTTTTCAAGGTCGGCAACCTGCACCGACATAAAGTCATATCTCTGCTTTACGTCTGCATATTCCTCAACCGCATTTACGTTTACGTTACCCAGCGCACGAAGCTTGTTTCTGTATTCGATCTGCTGTGCGGCAACGTCTGATCTTGTATCTGCGGTTACTCTTTCGTATCCGCATTCAAGCGCTGAGCTGTATGTAAGCTCATACTCATCCCACAGTCTTGCCGTCATCTTATCAAGCTCGCTGTTGAGATTCTTGCATCTGTTTTCAAGATTCGTATTCGATCTTACAACGTTTTCCTTACGGTCGTTATTGTCGCGGATCTTTACGCGCAGATCGTTACGTCTTCTTTCGATAGCCTGTCCGTCCTCGACGTTTTTGGCAAGCTTTTCTTCAAGAAGCTTTATCTGCTCTTCGATCTCAAGAATTTCCTTCTTGCCCGATTCAATGCTGTCAGCATCGCTTTCGTTATTTCCCTCAAGCGACTCTATTTCGGCAAACGCAGTCTTTATCGACTCATCGATCTCGCTTGCATCAGCACGCTTTTCATCAAGCTTGATCTTGGCGTTCTCAATATCGCGGCTGATCTCGGCAACAACGATATTAAGCGCGGCAATATCCTGCGCCCTCTTTTCGTTTTCGACTTCAAGCTCGTATCTTGTACCGTCAAGCTCAAAGCGCTTTTCGGCGATCTGACTGTTTTCTGCAAGCAAAGCCTCGCATTCGCGCTTGAGCGTATCGTATTCGCTTACGTTCCTGCTGTCGTCCTCGCCAAGCCTTGTGATATCGCCCCTAAGCTCGTCAAGCATACGCTTATCGCTTTCAGCCTGGCTCTTCAAGACCTCAAGCTGAGTGTTTTCGGCGTTTCTGAGCGATTCGATTATCGCGAGATTATTTCTCTGCGATGCGGTTTCATTCTTAAGCTTTTCTGCCGACGCGGTTATCTGTGCGATCTTTGCCTTTATCTCGCTCTGACGCTTCTTGAGTGCTTCGATCTCATTTTCAAGTCTGCCGGTTTCGCTGGTACGCGTGAGTATTCCGCTTTCTCTCTTTGCGGAACCGCCCGTAAACGAGCCGCCCGCGTTGATGATCTGACCGTCAAGCGTAACCACTCTTACCTTATATCCTGTAGCCTTTGCAAAGGTTGTTGCGTTATCGATATTGTCAAACAGCATCGTCGCGCCCAAAAGGCTCTTTATTACCGGAGCAAACTTGGAATCATAGCCCGGCACATTTTCGGCAAGAGCTAAAAATCCGCGGTAGTTCTTTGCATCCTTTTCGCTGACAGGAGACGTACGCTCCTTCATTGAGCTTATCGGATAGAAAGTAGCACGTCCTGCGTTTTTGTTTTTAAGATGTCTTATTGCCGCCTTTGCGGTGCTTTCGTTATCAACTACGATATTCTGAAGATTTGCGCCGAGCGCGGTCTCGATAGCAAGACTGTATTTTTCCTCAACGCTTATAAGCTTTGAAAGAGGTCCGTATACGGTGCCTGCGTTTTCAATATCGCCCTTTTCATATTCGCTCATTACAAAGCGCACGCTGTGGGAGTATCCCTCAAGAAGCTCCTCCATGCGCTTAAGCGTAGTAACTCTGTGCTCCTTGGAGGATAATTCGATATATATATCGTTGCTCTCGGAATTAAGCTCTTCAAGGCTTTCATCATATTTTGCAAGCTCTGCGTCTGTCTTTTCAAGCTCGCGTGATATTTCGCCCGCCTTTTCGTTGTAGGAAGCGATCTTTGTATCCGCCTGCTTTATTCGTGCTTCGATAAGCGCAAGCGATTCGCTGTACTCGGACACCGATTCGTCAAGCGAGCTTTTCTGCTCACTCTGACTCTGACGCGCACTTTCAAGCGCGGAAAGTCTGAGCTTTTTATCCTGAACCGACTGCTCGTTTTCACGGATCTTTTCAAGAAGCAGATCGATCTGAGACGAAAGCTTTTCCATATTCGCAGAGGTATTCTCCGCGTCTTCTCTCTTTTTTGAAAGCTCGGCATTCGTATTCTCAAGCTTCACTTCAAGCTCATCGCGCAAAGCGTTTGCCTGCTTTATTGCCTCGTTTGCAAGCTCAAGACGCGCCTTTTGTCTTTCGATCTCGGCTTCGTAGCGCACTTTAAGATCCTGCCTGTGAAGTATATCCTTTTCGGATATCTTTGACAAGCGGTCAAGATCGTACATACGCTTGGTGGCCGCGCTTATCTCACCGTTTATTTTTTCGTATTCGAGTCTGTTATCCTGTGCCTGATTGGAGGCACGCTCATCCTGCGCTTCAAGCGAGGCTATCGTTTCCTCAAGCGCTTCAAGCTCGTTACGCGTGATGATATAGTTTTCCTGCGCCTTTTCGATCTCGCTGTTGAGCTTATCTATATCGTAAACCCAGAGAGATATATCGGCACGCTTTTTTATTTCGTAATATTCAAGATACTTTCTCGCCTTTTCGGCTTCTCTTTCAAGAGGACCTACGCGGGAAGAAAGCTCGCTTAAGAGGTCATTTACACGGGTAAGGTTTTCGCTTACGCCGTTAAGCTTCTTTTCTGCCTCGTTTTTCTTGTACTTATATTTGGCAATACCTGCCGCTTCCTCGAATATACCGCGTCTTTCCTCGCTTTTAAGCGAGATGATCTCGGAAATTCTTCCCTGACCGATAATGGAGTAGCCTGTTCTTCCGACACCGGTATTCATAAACAGCTCGTGAATATCCTTAAGTCTTACAGGCTTGCGGTTTATGTAGTACTCACTGTCACCGGAACGGAAATACTTACGCGTTACGGTAACCTCATCGTACGGAAGATCGACCGAGCTGTCGCCGTCTGTGTTGTCAAAGGTAACCGAAACCTCGGCATAGCTCATCTGACGGCGCTGGTCTGTACCGCCGAAGATAACGTCCTCCATTTTGGTTCCGCGTATATTACGGGAGGATATTTCGCCAAGCACCCAACGCATAGCGTCCGATATATTCGATTTTCCGCTTCCGTTAGGACCTACAACAACGGTCGAGCCCTTTTCAAAGGTCAACACCGTCTTGTCCGGAAACGATTTGAATCCGTTAAGCTCAAGTGATTTAAGCAGCATACTTACCCCTCCCTTCTAATATTTTCAAGTAGTTTATTCGTTTTCAAGGTCAATATATATATTATACCTCAAAATATTCTTTTTTTCAATAACTTTTATATTTTTTACATAATATTCATCTTGCAGTCTGCGCTTGTTTTTCTTTTTGTGTCCGATGACCTTGGACACCTCGCCATATGGCGCATAAACAACTATATTTTTGCCGTTAATCCTCTCCTTAAGAGAGTTTTTTTCTATCTGCTCAGTAATTTTTGAGTAATATATTTCGCAGTCTACAAGCTCGCCTATGGCATCGTGATAATCGCCGGCATAAACCTTTGACTCATCGCTTAAATTTTCGCCCGACTGAAGCCCTACTCTTATACATTCGACACCGTTTTCAACAAAAACACTCTTTACACGAAAGCTTCTTTCGATAGCATCGTCAAGTGTAAGCGGTGAATACTCTCCCATTTGCGCCATTTCGCAAAGCCTTGTATCATAAAAAACAACCGTAGGGTATATTCTCGCGGCTTTTGCGCCACAGTCGCATATTGCGCGCGCCGTTTCAAGCTCGTCATCTATATCCGACTCCGGGAGCCCTATCATCATCTGTCCGACAAGCTCAAAGCCGCGCTCACTTATCATTTTCATAGCGCGAAGCGAAGCTTCTGCCGTATGTCCTCTGTTTGATGCAAGAAGCACCTTATCGGATATGCTCTGAATGCCAAGCTCAACAGTTTTAACGCCGTATTTTTCAAGGATATCAAGTATTTCTTCGTCTATGTAATCGGGTCTTGTCGAAAGTCTTACAGACTCGACTCTGCCTGCATCTATATACTCTTTTGCAAGCGAAAGAAGATATATCATCTCCCCGCGCTCTATCCCCGTGAAGCTTCCGCCGAAAAAGGCTATCTGCACAACTGCATCCTTATCAGCCGTTTCAAGTGCCTGCTCTATCTGCTCTCTGACACCGCTTTTGTCGTAATCGCAATGTCCGGATATGGTCTTCTGGTTACAGAAAACGCAATCGTTGGGGCATCCGAGATGCGGTATGAATATCGGTATATTTATGTGTCGCATTATTTGAAATACTCAAGCGCTTGCTTCGCGGCATTCTGCTCTGCCGCACGCTTACTGTGTCCGCTGCCCTTACCGATGAGATTACTGTTGAGTCTTGCCTCAACGTCAAATACCTTTTCGTGATCGGGACCGTGCGTGCCGACAAGCACGTATTCAAGTCTTTCTCCGTCAGCCTGCTGAATTATCTGCTGAACCTCGGTTTTATAATCTATCATCATTCCAGAGGAAACGTAGCCCTGTATTTCGGGGCCGATAAGCGGCATAAGCACCTCTGCGGTACGCTCTTTATCGTTACCCGAATCAAGATATATAGCGGCAAGGAGTGCTTCAAAGGCATCTGCGAGGATAGACGCGCGGTCTCTGCCGCCGCCAAGTGCTTCTCCTCTGCCGAGTCTGAGATATTCGCCGAGCTTTATACCGCGCGCAAGCTTTGCGAGCGTTTTTTCGCATACGACCGTTGCTCGGATACGGGTAAGCTCACCCTCGGGGAATTTCTGATTATCCGAAAAGATATGCTCACTTACGATTATGGAAAGCACCGAATCGCCAAGAAATTCAAGGCGTTCGTTATAATCGACCTCGATCTTCTTATTCTTCATTTCATTAGCGAATGAGGAATGGGTGAGAGCTGTGAGGATATAGTATTTATTTTTGAATGAATAGCCTATGGTTTTCTCAAGTGCGGCAATATTGGGGGTATATTCTTCCATAGCTTTTCTCCTTGGTTTTATTTGGTGTGATTGTTTGTTGCCCCTTCCGGGGGGAGTTACTTTCATCACACGATGAAAGTAACCAAAGGCGCGCCTAAGGGAAACCTTTTCGGTTTCCCTTAGGTATCCCTTCCCTTATAGCGAAACTTGCAAATAAGCACCGCCTTACGGCGGATACGATCGTCGGTGGTGATTTGGGTCCGTGCTTGTTCGCTCAGCGCCGACCACAAGGGTCGGATGCGTTTGTTCGCGGCAATTTTTCGCTGATATCGGGGTATGGGCTAAGGATGTGAAGTTTGCATAAACTCCACGCGCGTAATGCCTGCCCGGGCTCCGGGCAGCACCGACCGCAAGGGTCGGATGCGTTTGTTCGCGGCAATTTTTTCGCTGATATCAGGGTATGGGCTAAGGATGTGGAGTTTGCATATACCTCACGCGCGACTCGCCCGCGGGGGCTCCCCACCAAGCTCAAGCGAATCAATATACTCAAGTGATCTTGCAGCCGCGGCATCGGCTCTGCCCTTCTTGCCGCCGCGAATCTTTGTATCAAACGGCTTTATAAGCCCGAAATTAGCGTTCATCGGCTGGAACTTCACAACAGTCGGATCGCTTATATACGCCGCCATTGAGCCAATTATACTTGAAGTATCAAAGATAAACGAAGGCTTTCCGAGCGCGCGGTGCGCGGCGTTAAGCCCTGCGACAAAGCCCGATGCACAGGATTCCACGTAGCCCTCTACGCCTGTCATCTGACCGGCAAAGAAAAGCTTGTCATTTGACACCATCGAATAATCGGGCGCAAGAAGTCCCGGCGAATTTATAAACGTATTTCTGTGCATTACTCCATAGCGCAGAAACTCTGCGTTTTCAAGTCCGGGTATCATTGAAAAAACTCTCTTTTGCTCACCGAATTTCAGATGAGTCTGGAATCCGACGAGGTTATACATCGTTTTTGAAAGATTTTCGGCACGAAGCTGTACCACGGCATATGGCTCGCGCCCGGTTTTCGGATCAACAAGTCCCACCGGCTTGAGCGGTCCGAACAAAAGCGTTTCAAAGCCGCGCTTTGCCATTACCTCGACCGGCATACAGCCCTCAAACACGGTAAGCTTTTCCTGCGACTCTTTATCAAACTCCTTTATCTCAGCTTCTTCTGCCGACACGAGCGCGTTATAAAACGCCTCATACTCCTCTTTTGTAAAGGGACAGTTGATATAAGCCGCCTCTCCTCTGTCATAACGCGAGGCGACAAATGCCTTGCCCATATCTATCGTGGAAGCATCTACGATAGGCGCGGCGGCATCAAAAAAGTGTAAGTAATCGCGTCCGATAAGCCTTGATATGCTTTCGGAAAGCTTGTCCGAGGTAAGCGGACCTGTTGCCACGACGGTGATACCGTCGGGCAATTCTGTAACCTCATCCTCAATTACAGTAATATTTTCGTGCGATCTTAATTTTTCGGTTATATAATCGGAAAAGGCGTATCTGTCGACCGCAAGCGCACCGCCTGCCGGCACCTCACAAGCATACGCCGCTTCCATTATAATTGAACCAAGGCGGCGAAGCTCCTCCTTGAGAAGCCCCACCGCATTAAAAACCTGATTTGAGCGCAGAGAATTTGAGCATACAAGCTCGGCAAAGCCATTATAATGATGTGCCGGCGTAAGCTTTTTCGGCTTCATTTCGAAAAGCCTTACCTTAACGCCGCGGCACGCCGCCTGCCATGCCGCCTCAGAGCCTGCAAGTCCTGCGCCTATTACATTTATCTCATTCATCGCGAGCGTCTATTTCCTTCTTGAAGCCACAGCCCTCGCTCTTACAGCAGGCGATATTCTTACCCTTCTTTACAAAAAGCGGCGCGCCGCAATCGGGGCAATTTTCTCCTGCCGGCATATCCCAGGATGAAAAATCACAGTCGGGATAACGTTCACAGCTGTAGAACACGCTCTTGTTTCTTCCGTGCTTCTGGATTACCTTAGCGCCGCACTTGGGGCAGGCAACTCCGATATCCTTTGTGATCTGTCTTGTATTCTTACAGTGCGGATAGTTTGCGCAGGCATAGAACGAGCCGAAGCGACCGTTTCTTATAACCATATTCGAGCCGCACTTTTCGCACTTTTCACCTGTTACGTTTTCTTCCTGCTTTTCTTCCTTGACCTCTTCCTTTGAAACAAGAGGCTTGGTATTCTTACATCCGGGATAGTTGGGGCAAGCGGCAAATTTACCGAATCTGCCTTCTTTTACTATCATTACGCTTCCGCACTTATCGCAGATGATGTCGGTCTTTTCAACAGGCATCTCATAGCTCTGTGAATCGGTATCCGCAAGAGCCGTATCCAAGCTCTTTGAAAAGTCGCCGTAAAACTCCTTGAGCACAGAAACGAGTGTATCCTCACCGTCCTCGATAGCGTCAAGCTGATCTTCCATATTAGCGGTAAATCTGTAGTCAACGATATTCGGGAACTTATCGACCATAAGTCTTGTCGTGATCTCACCAAGCTGTGTGGGAACGAACGACTTGCTTTCGCGCTTAACGTATCCGCGCGCGATTATTGTCGTGATGATAGGCGTATAGGTAGACGGTCTGCCGATTCCCTTTTCTTCAAGGAACTTGATAAGAGACGCTTCGTTATATCTCGGGGGCGGCTCTGTAAAGTGCTGCTCGGGAAGTATTGCAGATGCTTCAAGCACCTCACCCTGTGTGAGCTTGGGAAGCTTTGTCTTCTTATCTCCGTCAGCACCCGTATCGTCATCCGAATCCTCGTAAAGGCTCTTATATCCGGCAAACTTGATGCTGTAGCCGCTTGTATGGAAGGTATATCCTGCCGCGGTTATATCCGCATTTATGGTATCGATCTCCGCCGACGCCATCTGGCTTGCGATAAATCTTGACCAGATAAGCTTATAAAGCTTATACTGATCGCTTGTAAGCTTGGATTTTATCATATCCGGCTCAAGCGAAATATCAGAAGGACGTATAGCCTCGTGCGCGTCCTGTGCGTTAGCCTTTGTTTTATATACACGGCGTGTGCCGGGATAATACTTGTCACCGAATTTAGAGGTAATATATTCCTTTGCCGCCTCTGCCGCTTCGTCGGATACTCTGAGTGAGTCTGTACGCATATAGGTAATAAGACCGTGTACACCGCCGTACTCGCTTCCGACGTTGATACCCTCGTAAAGCTCTTGGGCTACCTTCATGATTCTCTGTGACTGGAAGCCGAGCTTCTTGGATGCCTCCTGCTGCATTGTCGACGTGGTAAAGGGAGGTGCGGGATTCTTTTGTCTTACCGCTTTCTTTACCGATTCAACCTTGAACTGCGCGCCATTGACAGCGTTTACTACCGCCATAGCGTCACTTTCGCTCGTAAGCTCGCTCTTTTCGCTACCCTTGCCGTAGAATTTAGCAACTACCGCGCCGGCTTCACCCTTAAGGCTTGCCTCGATAGTCCAATACTCCTGCGGAACAAATTCGCGTATCTCGTCCTCTCGCTCAACTATTATACGTGTGGCTACAGACTGCACGCGTCCTGCGGAAAGTCCGCTTTTTACTCTTTTCCAAAGGTAGGGGCTGAGCTTATAGCCCACGATACGGTCAAGAATTCTGCGCGCCTGCTGTGCGTTTACAGTATCCATATCGATCTCGCGCGGATTTTTGATAGCCGCCTTGATCGCCGTCTTTGTAAGCTCGTTAAAGGTTACTCGTCTTATCTTTTCCGCGGGGATATCAAGCGCCTTTACAAGGTGCCAGCTTATAGCCTCTCCCTCGCGGTCCGGGTCGGTTGCAAGGAACACCTTTCCCGCGTTCTTTGCTTCCTTCTTAAGCTCCTTGATAAGATCTCCCTTACCTCTTATGTTTATATATCTGGGTTCAAAATCATTATCTATATCAACTCCAAGCGTACTCTTGGGAAGGTCTCTTACGTGTCCCTTGGATGCAAGCACCTTATATCCCGAGCCAAGATAGCTCTTGATCGTACTAACCTTGGAGGGTGACTCAACTATCAGTAAATTTGCCATACAGCAATCTTCCTTTCATTAACGTTCTGCTTTAGTCCGCAAGCGAATAAAATCCGCCTGCCTGTGAGTTTATTACACCGAGTATTTCAAGCTTTGTAAGCGCGCTCATAACCTCAGATGCGGGAGTATTTTCATCCACAAGTGAGTCGGCATTCATACGCCCTTCGCAAAGCCTTGAATATATCTTCTGTTCAAGCTCGCTGAGCCCATCGGGCATCGGCTTTCTTTGTGCCGGCTTGACCTCGGGCTTTGCCTTTACAGGCATCTCGGCACTGTCTTTTGATTTTTTCTTCTTTTTCTTCCCATCATCCTTAGATGACGAAAAGAATTTCGATATTCCCGTTTTAGGGGAGGACTCAAAGAGCATAGCGTCGCTGTAACGCTTTGCCCTTGACCAGGACGGTATCAGTCTTGCCTCGGATGCGGTATTGACACCCTTTGGCACTGCTACGTCGAAATTCGTGTTTGCAAGCACTGCGTTAAGATACGAATACTGACAAACATAGTCTTCGATAATATCGCCTGCATTGGTTATCGGCTTTGCGCCGTCCTTAAGTAATGATATAGGTCCGTGACTGGTTGGCGAGGTTATATCTCCCGGCACCGCGTAAACGCTTCTGCTTTGCTCTGTCGCAAATTTCGTCGTTATCAGCGCGCCGCTTCTTTCGGGGCATTCAATAAGCGCCACCGCGTCCGAAAGTCCGCTGATTATGCGGTTTCGTATCGGAAAATTCTTGCCTGAAGGAGGTGTGCCGGGCGGAAACTCTGTAACAAGCGCGCCGTTCTTGGCTATAAGCTTTGCAAGCTCGCGATGCTCGCTCGGATATATCCTGTCTATACCCGTGCCCATTACCGCGATAGTCTTTCCGCCGTTATTGATCGCGGCAAGCTGAGCGATACTGTCGTTACCGAGCGCCATACCGCTTACCACAATCGATTTTGCTCTTGCAAGCCCGCCGCCTATTCTGTAAGCGGCGATCCTGCCGTAATCTGTAAAATGTCTTGTACCGACAACGGCTACTGTCAAAATCTCGTTAAGATTGGGAAGCGTTCCGTACACGTACAACAAAACCGGATACGCATACGTCCACTTAAGCTTAACGGGATATTCGGGCTCCATACAGTGAAGAAGCCTTACTGAGTGAGTCTGACAAAAATCGTATATTTCCCTTGCCTGCGACAGATCCTTGTTTGTAAGCTTTGAAGCAAAGCGCTTTTCAAGCCCGTCCACACGGGCGTAATCGTCAAGTCCTGCCTCATATACCGCACGTGCATCCTTAAAATGCTCGAGCAACAAGGAATATCCGTTGTTCGCCACTCCACCGTTAAGGCTCAGCCATAACCAGTATATGTAATCGTCCAAAATACATACCGTCACTTTCGTTTTTTACTTAAAAGCTTGCGCTTGTAAAGCTCCCACATCAATACCGACGATGCGACCGAGGCATTAAGCGATTCGGTATCGGGTGCCATCGGAATAAACACGCTCTTATCGCATTCGGAAATGATGTCGTCACCAAGCCCGTGTCCCTCGTTACCTATAACGAAGCACACGCTCTGATCACTTCCCATTTCAAGCTCGTCAAGGCTGACAGCCGTGCGGTCAAGTGCCGCGGCGTATACCTTCACTCCGCTTTGCTTAAGCGCTCTTATTGATGCGATCGCGTCATTTTCCATACGTATCGGAGCCTTGAAAAGCGCACCCATAGAACCTCTTACCGCTTTCGGCGAAAAAAGATCGGTACACCCTTTGGTTATACACACTGTGTCAAGCTCAAACGCACTTGCACAGCGCAAAACCGTTCCTAAGTTCCCGGGATCTCTGATATCGCAGAGCATTACCAAAGCTCTCGGCTCGGCAAAAAACTTTTCATTATTATATATTGTATTATATTTTTCAAAAAAGTCAATAGTTTTTGCAACAGTTATTATTCCCTGAGGCGATTTTTCGTCCGTAATTTTTTCAAATACGGGGTCTGGCACCAAAATCACCCGTGCATCACCGTGTCCAAAGCTCTCAAGCGCGTCCGAAACGATCTTTTCACTCTTATTATAATAGGTCTCGCTTAAGACGACATATTCTATCTCGGCACCGAATTCAAGAGCTTCAAAAAAGAGCTTTTCGCCGTCAAGCATAAAAAGCCCCTCACGCTCTCTGTACTTCTTTTCCTTAAGCTTTGAAAGCCTTACTATCAGAGGGTTGTTTTTCGAGCTTAATATTTCTGTTTTCATAATTACCTTTTACGACTTAAAAAACCGGGTAAAAACCCGGTTTTATAGCTTTTTTATTTCGCGAGTGCAGCCTTAGCCTTTTCAGCGATTGCCGCGAATGCTTCCTTATCTGCAACTGCGATCTCTGCAAGCATCTTGCGGTTGAGGTCGATTCCTGCAACCTTAAGACCGTGCATAAGCGTTGAGTAGTTCATGCCGCAAACCTTAGCCTGCGCGGAAATTCTGGTGATCCAGAGAGAACGGAAGTCTCTCTTCTTCATCTTTCTTCCTGCGAAAGCGTAGTTTCCGCTCTTCATGACCTGCTCTTTGGCCATCTTGAAATGCTTACTCTTCGCGCCCCAGTAGCCCTTTGCGAGCTTGAGCATTTTATTTCTTCTCTTGCGAGTCATCATCGCGCCTTTAACTCTTGCCATTTTACATTATCCTCCTAAAGTTATCTTGCCTGATTGCAATTATTTGTTTTTGTTTTCTCTTACTTCTTGCCGAGAAGAGTCTTTACTGCCGGTGCGAAGGATTCGCTGAGGATTCCTGCCTTACGTAATGCTCTCTTGCGCTTTGTCGTCTTAAGACCGAGCTTATGACGGCGGTTAGAGTGGCTGAGCTTTACCTTGCCGCTCTTGGTGAGTGAAAATCTCTTTGCTGTTGCGGAATGTGTCTTAATCTTTCCCATTTTTATGTCTCCTTTGCATATTGCTTATTTCTTGAGCGGAACTACAAGCATTGACATGAAGCGTCCCTCAAGCATAGGTTTCTTATCGACCTGACCGATACCCTCCATCGCCGCTTCGAACTTTGAAAGCACTTCGCGTCCGATTTCGAGATGGGTCATTTCGCGGCCCTTGAACTTCACAACGACCCTTACCTTGTTTCCTGCACCGAGAAAACGGGTCGCGTGATTGACCTTCGTCTGAAAGTCGTGCGTATCAATACGGCAGGAAAGCTGAATTTCCTTGACTTCAACAGTCTGCTGCTTTTTACGCGCCTCTTTTTCCTTTTTGTTGCGTTCAAAGCAATACTTTCCGTAATCCATAATGCGGCATACGGGCGGCTGAGCCGTCGGTGCCATAAGCACTAAGTCAAGATCGTTGTCATAAGCCATGTTGAGCGCATCCTTGAGCGGGAAAATTCCGAGAGCTTCTCCGTTTGCTCCCACGAGTCTTACCTCTTTTGCTTTGATTTCGCCGTTTATCAGCATATCCTTTGTGCTAATACAAAACACCTCCGAAAAAGGAAAAAAATAATGAGTGCAAGCAAAACACGCGCACTCATACAACAGGACACACGCACATACGTGCGTGGAGATCTATTGACCGTATTCGCGGTGCGATACGGTGAGAACGGTGATTCTGCTTCTTTTTACCCGATTAGTATATCATACATTTTTCCCCTTGTCAAGTGCTTTTTCAAAAAAACACAGGCCGTTTGTGAACAAATTGTAAAAATGTGGATTTACTATTTACAAAAAGGAAAATTGATGCTATACTGATAAAAATGAACATTTGTTCGAATGCACGCAGAGAGGTATATTATGATAAAGCTTACCGAAAAAGAACGCGCGCTTTACGATTACATCAGCAAAAAGATTAAAGAGGAAGGCTTTGCGCCAAGCGTACGCGATATTTGCGCGGCACTCGGCTGGAAAAGCACCTCAACCGTTCACGTGTATCTTGAAAAGCTTGAGGAAAAGGGGCTTATCCGCAAACAGTCAAACAAGAGCCGCGCGCTCAAGGTTGAGGAAAACCAGAATACCGGAAGATCCAAGGCACAGAAGGGCAAGGTGCCGCTTCTTGGTCAGATCGCCGCGGGAACACCTATTCTTGCAGAAGAAAATCTTGAGGGGTACGTCGATTTCGTTTCTCCCAACATTCACGCAGACCCGTCGCTTCTCTTCGCGCTCAGGGTCAAGGGTGAAAGTATGATCGAAGCAGGTATACTTGACGGCGACATCATAGTAGTACAGAAGTGCGAGCACGCCGAAAACGGCGAGATCATCGCCGCTCTCGTTGACAACGAAGCTACTGTCAAGACCTTTTATAAGGAAAACGGGCACTTCAGGCTTCAGCCCGAAAACAGCACTATGGAGCCTATAATCGTAAACGAGCTGTTAGTGCTTGGCAAGGTCGTTGCCTGCTTACGCTATTATTGATCGGAAGATTTGATATGACAGAATTTTATGAAGCCTGCGCAATGTGCGGGCCAAAGGACATTAAGAGCAGTGATATTGCCGGGCTTCTTATGGCGCTTGACCGAGAGCTTGCTCTGCTCGCATCTCAGGGGACGTATACCTTCAAGGTGATCCCCTCGCCCGGATTTAATTTCTACGCCGCGCTCAGCATACTCAATCTCAAGCGTATATTGCCCGAGATTGAGCTTGAGGTGCTTGTCGGTGACTTCAACAACAAGCTAAAGCACGAAGATATTGAGGTGAAGGATTTTATAATATCCCACGCCGATATTGTAAGCAAAGTGCAGCTGCCCGTGCGTCAGACCGCACTCGATTCGCTGTGTAACGCGCTTCTTAAAAATTGCTCGTATATGATAAGCTTTTCGCCGACAGATGCCGGTTTTTGCGCACATGTGCGTGAGCACGCCGCATTTGCAGGGCTTGATACAATTTATACCGACAGAATAAACGCAGGGGTTTCAGTCTGAAGCCCCTGCGTTTATTATTATATCCTCAAGCTTGCGCTTGGGCACATGATGCACGTTGTTTTCATCACGATAGTATGAAGTCAAACCGCCCTTTTCAAGCTCTTCAAGCACAACCGTTTCGTCAGGCTTGCCTATAGCCACGCAAAGGAGTATTTCAAGCTCGTCGGCAAGTGAAAGCTCCTTTTTTATTTTTTCCGTGGAAATCTTCTTTTCTGCCATTAGAGCTTCATTTCCCGCATAATACTTTCCATCACCAATAAAAGCACTTACACCTTTGCCGGGAAGTGTCGCAAAC
>JAFQPF010000203.1 GCA_017411885.1 Clostridia bacterium | reverse complement strand
TTGTAGTAGGTATAGTTGTCATAAAGATGCATATTCCTTATGCCGTAGGTTGCCTCGTTTTTATACGATGCGTGGTTGACATGCCAGATTTCAAGACCGGTATTGGAATAGCAGGCGACGTTTTTATACATCTCAATGTCATCAAAGTATACGTCAACGCCCTTGGAATCACTCTGATACTGAATAGTCCAACAGCAGTCGTATATGTTCTGTGCGTAGCAATGGTGGATTGTGAAGTCCTTTCCGGCACCGTATATCTGAACCGCATTTCCGAGTCTGCCTGTATTGGCAAGATTGTTTCTGTCCTGTACAATACCGCCGATGAAATCAAAGCTGCAATACTGTACTGTAAGACCGGTAGTGGTTTCGGAACCGATGCCGTTGTATGCGATGCCGTGACCGCCAAAGCCGGAAATAGCGAGATTGTCGATGGTAACGTCGTTTCCGACGCCGTTAATACCGGTCTTGGAGTCTGCCATTTCTATGGATGCAAATCTTTCGCTCGGATGACCGCCGACACTCTTTAAGTAGAGATAGGAAGTTTCACGGTCAAGCCAGAATTCAAGGTCATTTTCAAGAGCTCCTGCATTCTCAAAATGCTGACCGCCCGATTTGAAGGTCGTAAGACCGTTTGAAACCGTGCCGTTATCAATATAGTCCTGCATCTTGATACCCCAAGCGCGACCCATATCGAATGCTATATTACCTATGTCGTGGTCCTTGAATGTAAGCTGTTTTACGTATTTATAAACGTCTGTGAATTCGGTTTTTTCCCAAAGGGATTTTGCGGATGCGTCTATCGAGCCTACGAGCTTAGGCTTTGCACCGCTTCCGTAAGCGGAATATGTAACGCCTGCTTTTGTTTTTAAGGAAGAAGCGGTACGGAAGATATCACCGCGCTTGAATAAGACCGCATCACCGGGCTTTAAGAAATCAGCATCCGAAACCTTGGAAAGGCTTTTCCAAGCAGTTTCGGGAGTAAGGCCGTCGGCAGAGTCATTTCCTGTTGAGGAAATATAGTATGCCGTGCCCGTCCACTTGACTGTTGTGGGGCTGTTTATTATTTCTTCTTTGAGTGCGAGTGCTTCCCCCATGTATTTGTCAAGTGTTGCTTGGTCAAATTCTCGGACGTCGGCTTTGCCAGTATCGTCCGCGCTGATCTGACAGAACGGCACAGCGCCGATCAAAAGAAATGAGCAGAGAATGAGTGAAATAAGCTTTTTCATAAAATTTTCCTCCGTTTTGATGTGTTTTTCTCGTGAAAAAAGACCTATAAACTCATTATACGTATGGTATATGTGAATGTCAATACAAAAACTTACGAAACTTTTTCGGTTTTTATTTGAAATGACCTGAAAACAGCACAATCAGAGCAGCCTGTGAATATGATTTTGTCCTGTAAAACAGCGGCAGAGAATTATATATCTATAACTGCCATACCGTGAGTTGTGAACTTGTCTACGGTAAAGGAAAGAACTCCGCTTTCATAAGTGAAATCAACGTCCTTGCATTCGGGTGCAAGATATACGCGGACGGGCTTTTCGTTGATTCTGAGGCTGACCTTGGTATCGTATAAGGGCACCTCATCCTCGATTACTTCAACAACTCTTCCGCGCGGTTTTGTTACGGTATAGAGCAGGTGGTTTATATATCTCTTTTCATCTTCCTGCTTGGTCAGAGTTGCGATGCCGTTAGAGGGAAGGCTTGTTTCAAGACTCTTGACCCCTTCAAGAAGCGCGTCTATCATATCAAATACTATCTGCTTTGTGTGATAAGCACCGTTTTCGGCGTAATCGCAGAATACAGGCCAGCAGATGTAACCGACGTTGCCCTTAACAAATGCGCCCGGCAGGTCGTCACCCGGCTTGTTGGGTGTGTTTGCGTGCGAGCAGAAGCGTCTGAGCGAACGGTTGAAATATGAGTTTTCCATATATGCAAACAGCCTCACGTCATCATCAACACTGACAGAGTTGCCGCGCTTGTACATAAGGTAGGGAGCAATGCCGTTAGGCTTAAGCTCATAGGTCGGCACGAGATAGGTTGCATCAAGCTCGTTTTCACCGATGTAGCGTGCGCCGAAATCGGTGAAGAAATCACCGCCTTCTGTCCTGCCGCTGTCGTGGGATAAGAGTATTCTGCCGCCGTTTTCAAGATATTCAAGCGTTTTCGCCTTGAGCTTTTCATCGAATATTACGTTGTCGGGGAATATAACAAGCTTGTAGGGTGAAAAATCGGCTTCATTGTCAATAAAATCATAAAGGTAATGTCCTTCAAGCAGCATACGGTTACAGCCGATGTCGTGAGGATACCAGCTGTTTGTTTCATAGGTATAGGTTGAATATACTGCTATATCTGTGATATGCTTTGTGTTGTCGCACCATGCTTCGCGCTTTTCGACCTCGGCAAACGCCTCTCCTATAAGCCTGTAGGTTGCAAGCTCAAATTTGCCGAGCGGATGAAGCTGATCGCCTACGTTGAATTTTGCTCCCATCGAAAGAGCAAGGG
>JAFQPF010000202.1 GCA_017411885.1 Clostridia bacterium | reverse complement strand
GTTCGATGTACGCCTCGATGCGCGCTATCTCGCGCTGCTGGTTTTGATAGTGGCGCTCCTGTATCTCGCGGTCGGTCATCTTTTTTTGAATATAGGTGGAATAATTTCCGTTGTACAGCTTTGCGTGATGATTTTCTATATCCAACGTGCGGGTTGTCACACGGTCAAGGAAATATCTGTCGTGGGAAATAACGAGAACAGTTTTTTTGCTGCTTCGAAGCAGATCCTCAAGCCACGTCAGGGCGGCTATATCGAGATGGTTGGTAGGCTCGTCCAGCATAAGGATATCATCGTCACGAAGAAGCATGGCGGCAAGCGCGAGACGAGTCTTTTGACCGCCGCTTAAAGAGGAAACTATAAGTGTATCGCTCTGTTCTTCGGTAAATCCGAGATTTTTTAATATTCCGCGACAACGGCTGATATACTCGCCCTTGTGGGACTCGAGGATATTAACGTCATCGGTGCGTGGCGGTACGTATTTGGAATACAGATCGTCAAACAGCGTGTTGTCGCTCTCGTATTCGACGTGCTGTCTGAGATAGCCTAACGTTTTTCCTTTGAAAATAAACACGGAGCCTGTATCCGGCTCTGAGTCTCAGCTAAGAAACCTGAAAAGAGTTGTTTTTCCCGCTCCGTTCACACCTACGACACCAACCTTGTCGCCTTCGTTGATGCTGAAGGTGATACCGTCAAGGATAACGTCTGTGCCGTAAGCAAGGGAGACGTTTTCACATCCAATTGCGATCATTAGTCCGAATCCTTTACTGCTGTTTTATGCTCGTTCCATGCTCTGTGTATAACAAAAATCGAGATAGTTCTTAAAAATAACACGGATAGAATAACACATAAATAAATCCTGTATTTATCTTTGAATATAAGCTGTTTGTGCATTTCAGAGGTTATCAGGTATACCCAGAATATTCCATATATCCCCAACGTGACCACCGTAAGCGCAACCTGCTTCATTGGGAGAAATCTTCTGTTGTTGAATTCATCTGAGATGGCATGGATCCAAATCAGATCGGACAGTCCTAAGGTAAAAAAACCAAGAACTATTATAAGTATAGGTGTAAGCTTCCGTAGCCTGTTGTACATTACGCGAAGTTCCTTTCTTGGCGTTCTCTGTTATTTGTGCGCTTACCTCCCCTGTTCCCCAAAAAGGGGGATAGGAGGGGATATTATACAATAATAAATATTTAGTATAATATATTTCGTATATTACTCTTCTGTCTCCGCTGAGGGCTCTTCCTGTTCCGGTACATCATGCTGCTCCTCTTCAGTAGAAGCATCGACCTTTGCCCCACAGTGAGGACAGAAGCTGACGTCCTTCTGTAACTCGTTGTGGCACTCGGCGCATTGCTTCTTACCACTTATCTGTCTGATTTCCTCGTCAACCGCATCTATCTCGTTTCTGAGACGTGTGATCTCGGAAATAACGCTTTGTATATCTGCTTCAGCTGTGTCGCTTCCCTCGCCTATGGCGTGATAATAACTCATTTTGCCCAGGGTATCGAACATTTCATCAAGCTCCTCCGCAAGCGCGCTCTTTTTGGAATAAAGCTTAACGGTGGCAGAAACCTTGCTTACCCCTGATTTTGCCTGTGCGGTGGTTTTGGTTATAAATGCTTTAAAGCTCATTGGTCATCTTCCTTTCTGATATATATTTCAGCGTATATTGGTGTTTTTCTCAACGTAATCAAATATATCTATTACGTGTTTTATTTTCATAACTGCGCTGTCGGGAACTTCGATATTGTATTTATCCTCATATGCGGTAACAAGCTCTACTATATCAAGTGAGTCTGCCCCCAGGGTTCCTACAATATCGGAATCCTCCGTTATGTCGTCTATTTCGAGAGAAAGCTGTGAGGCGAGTACCTCCATGATCTCGAGTTTAGTCTGGTCGCTAAGCATACTTATTCACCTTTTCATTAAATTATACTTTATAATATTATTATATACTGTATTATCCTTGTAAATCAACAATATTTTGTAAATTAAGCGATAAAACACTTGACAGAAGCTAAATAAAGTTATATAATTTCAAGGAACGGAAAGGATGGGCTTAAACTATGTATATATGTCCTAAATGCGGATGTGAGCTTCTTTTGGAAAAACAAAGCTATAAATGCTCGGTTGGACACTGCTTTGACCTTTCGGCGAAGGGATACGTTAATCTGCTCATGAGCGGAAAAAGCGGTATTCACGGTGATAGCAAGGAGATGCTTGCGGCGAGACGTAGCTTTCTTTCGCTTGGTCATTACTATCAGATAATTGAACGGTTGACCTATATTATACGCGATAGAGTTATCGAAAAACGCGATATAGTGATTCTTGACGCCGGATGTGGAGAGGGCTATTACACGGATGCCGTGAGAAATTCTCTTGAAAAAACGGGGTATTCGGTTAAAATATTCGGTATTGACGTTTCAAAGGATGGCGTAACTATGGCGGCAAAGCGATATAAGGAATGCGATTTTGCCGTGGCTAGTGTCAATGCCCTTCCCTTCCCTGACGGATGCTTCGACGTTGTTTTGTCGTTGTTTGCGCCTATTGCGGAAAAAGAATTTTACAGAGTGCTTAAAAAGGATGGCTTGATGATAACAGTAAGCCCTTCGCCAAAGCATCTTTACGGTCTCAAGGCGGCTGTATACGATCGCCCTTACGAAAACGAAGAGACGACGTTTGAGCCGGCTTTTTTCAAACGGTGCGGCAAAGAGGTTTACGAGGGGGAAATAGAGTTGATCTCCGAAGATGAAATATCCGCTCTGTTTACTATGACTCCTTACTGTCATAAGACGAACGAGCTTGGGAAATTCCGTGTAAAACAGCTTGAAAAACTTAAAACTGAAATAGGCTTTATGTTCTATATCTTTGCCAAATAATCAAAAAGGCCGCCGTTTTTCGGCGGTCTTTTTGATTGAGTGATCAACTGAATCAGTGAGCGAGGACAGTAACGATCACGCTGATGGTTCCGCCGAGCGCCATAAGTACAGCAAGGAAAAGACATATGCCCTGCGTAAGCTTCTTTTGTCTGAGCTCTGACTTGCGTACCTTTTCGTCGAAATCTACTTTGTTATTCTTATTAGTGTTTGCCATTGTATATTTCCTCCAAATAAATTATCATTTCTGTTATTTCAAAAACGTGGCATCGGCATCGTCGAGCGCAACGCCCGATGAAGGTATGCTCTTGCGATATCTCTTGGAATTTCTGAAGTCAGCGGGAACAGTTTTTACTCCGGTGAGATATTTTTTCGCCTTAAGCGTCATTACCGCATTTCCTTCCGACGTGCGGGTCTTCTTGATAGCGATATCTCCCGTATTTACGATAAGCGCTCTGTTTTCAGATGAAACAAGCGATATATCGAAGGGCTCGCTTTCGTAATATACTCCTATAAGCTCCTGAGTAGTAGCGGAAACGTTAGTAAGCTTCTTTCTATACGCTTTGGTTTTGAAGCCTTCAAAGGGAACGCGGAGCGCCTTACCGTTACTGTATACGTAAATCACGTTGCCGTTTGCGGCATCAACGTCCTTAAGACATATCATTCCGACAACGCGTTCACCGTTCTCACATTTAAGCTTTGTGGAGATGAACTCACCCTGAGAGGATGCTTTACAGGCTTCTATATCAGAAACCTTGGCTCTGTAAGCATTCCCCTTGTCAGTGAAGAAATACAGCTCCTCGGTATTATCGGAATCGAAGGTATAGGTTATTCTGTCGCCATCCACCAGAGTCTGGTCGTCGTTCATCCTCAGAGAGGTTGCCTTGATCTTCTTGAAATAACCGCGTTCGGTAAGGTAGAGAGTCGCATCGTAGGTCTCGATGTAATCCTCTTCGTTGTACTCGATTATCTCATTGGGCATAATAATCTCTGTCTTGCGATCCTTGCCGTACTTCTTTTTGATCTCCTTCAGTTGCTCGACAATTATATCCTTCTGCTTGTTTTCGTCGCTAAGTCTGTCCTCAAGCTCGGCTATATTGATCTGAAGCTGGGCGATCTCCTCGGTTCTAGCCGTAATATTTTCATGGTTGAGCGCACGAAGCTTTATATCCGCTACATAGTTTGCCTGAACCTCATCAATATCAAATCCCGCCATCAGGTTGGGAACAACATCCTTGTCGTTCTTGGTATCCCTGATTATCTTTATAGCAAGATCTATATCAAGCAATATAGCGGCAAGACCAAGCAATAGGTGAAGCTTGTCCTTTAACTTTTGTAGCTCAAAAACGGTTTCTCTCTTAAGGCATTCAAGACGGAACCTTATCCACTCCTCAAGTATTCCCTTTACGCCCAGAAGCTGAGGAGTACCGTTTATAAGTACGTTGAAGTTACAATCGAAATCGTCTTCAAGCGTAGTGAGCTTGAAAAGCTTGCGCATAAGAAGATCGGGATCGGTTCCTTTTTTAAGGTCTATGGTCAGCTTGAAGCCATTCAGGTCGATCTCGTCTCGTGAATCGATGATATCCTTTATTTTTCCTTCCTTGCGCAGCTCATCGATCTTCTTCAGGATCACCTCGATAGATGTCGTATAAGGGATCTCGAGAATATCTATGCAGTTTTCGGCTTTATCATATTCGTATTTCGCGCGAAGTCTGACGGAGCCGTGTCCCGTTTCGTATATTTCACGGAGCTTTTCTC
>JAFQPF010000014.1 GCA_017411885.1 Clostridia bacterium | reverse complement strand
GGAACGAGCATAGGCGCGAACGTTTCCGAAGCTAAGCGCGGACAGTCCAAAGCAGATTTTGCATCAAAAATGGCTATCGCGCTGAAAGAAGCCAACGAAACAGAATATTGGATTCGCTTATTATACACAACCCAATATTTGAATGAAGCAGAATACGAAAGCATGAGCAGAGATGTAAACGAACTGATTGCTCTCTTGGTCGCAATAATCAAGACCGCCAACGAGAACAAATAATTCTGCCTTCTGCATTCTGCATTCTGAATTTATTTCGTTATTCTTCCCTCGGGAGCCACGAGACCGGGGATTGAATATAAATTGCCGCGGCGGTTGCCGCAAAAAACCGGCACTGCCGGCAAATTTCTCTCCCCGAAACAAAGGGAAGAATTAAAAAATCTTTTTATTAAGAAAGGAGTTTTTCTAAAATGAAGAAAAACAAAATGATGAGAATTGCTTCCGTTCTCCTGGTTGCTGTTCTCCTTTCCACATGTGCTATCAGTGGTACTTTCGCGAATTATACGACGACTCAAACTGCTACCGCTACAGCAACGGTTGCTAAATGGGACATCGAAGTAGATGGTACGGATATAGCTGTTACTTCCGCTCCCACAATTACATTTGATTTGGCAGAAACTTGGACTGACTACGATGGTTCTACTGAAACCGAAGTTAGCAACAAACTGCTTGCTCCTGGTACTGCAGGTTCTTTCGACTTTAAAATTACGAACAACTCTGAAGTGTCAGCAAAATACAATGTTTCTCTCCAAGAATCCATTACAAATCTTCCTGGAACTGTTGCAGAAGGAGATTTCCCTGTAGAATATTCTACTGACAATGCTCACTGGAGCAAAGATATTACCGATGCAGTTGCATCTGGTAACCTTGCTATGGAGGGTGGAGAAACCACTGTTACTGTTTACTGGCGTTGGCAGTTCCTTGAGACTGATGCGGCTAATGCAATTGATACAGCTCTTGGTATTCAGGGACAGACAGCAGCTCCTGTTGTTACCATTACTGCTACTATCACAGTTGAGCAGGTCAACTAATTAACCACGAACAAATATTTGAGTTAAATAACTCCCCGCCCATCGTGGCTGGGCGGGGGGAAATTTAGCCTTCCAATTTAGTAAAAGCCCAAAGGATTTTTGATCTTTTAAAGCGTTTGAAAGAAACGTCGAGCGTTTTAAAAGCTCAAAAATAAACTTAGATGAAGAATTTCGCCATAGCGAAATTCAACCACAATTCTGCATTCTGCATTGTGCATTCTGCATTTACTTAGTGAGGAGATTAGCCTTGGATAACACAGTAAATCAAAACGAAAATACTCGGTTTAAAAAAAGAATATTCGGCACGGCGCTGATCATTCTCATACTGTTAACTTTGCTCAGCGCAATACTGCTTACGATTCGGCTTATCAATTACATAAGCGTTGACGACCGAGAGGTCATGCTCGAGTCGGGCTTTGATAAACCGCTTGAGATCTTCTCCGTGCAGTACAAGAACTCGTCCGGTGAGATAACCGTTTCGGGTATGGACGAACAGAAGGTGGTGGCGCCCGGCACAGCCGTGGATTATACCATCCGCCTGAGAAATAAGGACAAGACCGCTATCGATTACGAGCTTGTTCCCACAGTCACCTTCACCTCGGAGCACGTCATTCCCATCGAGGTGCGTATGCTGGATTACGATGGAAATTATATCATCGGAGACGCAAAGACATGGGTGGCAGTGAGCGAGCTTACGGCAGTATCCGATAGCAGAACGCTTGTCAAGGGTGAAAGCGCGGAATACATTTTCGAATGGAGATGGGAGTTCGAATCGGGCAACGACGAGTACGATACCTTCCTCGGCAGTATTTCAAACGAGGAAAATGTCGGACTTACGGTGAAATTCGATCTTCACGCCGAGGCGAACACCGATATCGGCGCGAACGGCGGAGTGATGAAGTCCGGACTTGGAGATGTAATTATTCCGGGTATAGCCTTTGCTTTGCTGATCGCGGCGATCGTACTGCTGATAATTTATTTAAAGAAGAAAAAAGAGCTCGAGCCAATAGTAGAAATTGCCGAAGAGATCTCTGCGAGTATCAATGAAGAAAATTAAACTGAGCAAAAAATGTAAAGAAATATTGCGCGTAACCGCAATTGTTCTTGCCGCTTTGATAATAGGCTTGAACGTGTATAGCTTCAATGCTTCGCGGCTTGCCGGCAACGCAGTGCCTATGCCCTTCGGTATAGGAGTGGCGGTGGTGCTTTCGGGAAGTATGGAGCCCGAAATATCATCCGGCGATCTGCTGATCGTTACAGAACGTGAAGGCTACGCCGTGGAGGATATCGTAGTATATCAGGACGGACGAATGGCGGTCACCCACCGAATAATCTCCATCTCAGGAGACGAGGTGATCACAAAGGGTGACGCCAATAATGCGCCGGACGATCCGATAACGATGTCGCAGATCAAGGGAAAGGTCCTGTTTGCGATACCGCTGTTAGGATATCTTGTTGATCTGATCAAAACTCCCATCGGCACGATCCTGATCCTTGCGGCAGCAGTATTTCTCCTTGAGCGCTCCTTCCGCGCGGAAGTCGATAACGATAAGAAGAAGCTTGAAAAAATAAAAGCCGAGATCGAAAGATTGAAGCAAGAACAAAATTCCACAGATAACAATTCTTAATTCTTAATTTTTAATTCTGCATTCTGCATTCTTAATTCTGCATTCTAAATTTGGGGGTGTTTTTATGAAAAAATCGAATAAAGTAAAAACACCACTCGTGTTTAGATTAAGCCTTGTGCTTCTTTGCGCTATGTTTTTCACTTCGCATATGATGGGCGGGCTGTACGCAAGGTACACCACCACCGCCACGGGAAGTGACAGCGCAAGAGTTGCGAAGTTCGACGTGAACAGTAATACAACTTCAGCAGTTGATATCGAGCTGAACTTCTACGATCCGAGCATGCTTTCGGATACGGTAAGCTTCCAAGTGAAATCAGACAGCGAGGTCACCGTGAAATATTCCGTTATCGTCACGATGCCAAGCGGTATGAGCGATTACGAGTGGCTGAGCATCAAGTTGGATGACACTACTACGATCGTCGGTAGCGGAACGAATAACGAGTTCAACTTTACAAACGTTGGCGAGATCACCCACGGTGATACGGTGGCGAAAGCTCACACACTGACCTTTTCGATCGTAGATTCAAGACAGGGTTATCCTAATGGCGTTGCAAACGTCATCAGCGGCACCGCAAAGATCACAGTGCGCGCCGAGCAGATCGATTAAGGAGGTGCAGCGAAGATGAAATTTCAATGGAATAACCTTAAAAACAGAACGACTGCGCTGATCCTGACCGTTTGTATCTTGCTCTGCGCCGCTGGCGGTATGGTGTACGCAAAATACATAATTGATAAAACAAACAATGCAAACGTCAATATCACCGCAGAGGGAAATCTGAATATAAGCGTTACAGGCGCAGGAACAACGTATACTATCAAGAATACTGACACAAGCAATATGCCCGCATACGTTCGATTCACCGTCGTCGTAAACAAGATCAAGGACGGACATATCTGGGCGGTCGATCCCGGCTCATATACAATAAATGCGACCAATTGTACCCAAATAGGTAGCTGCTATTATTATAACGGAACTCTCGCAAAAGGCGGTAGCTTTAACGTTACTGTTTCTTCTTCCGAGACCGATCTGCAGGTGCAGGTTCTTGCCGAGGGAATTCAATGCGTGCCCGCGAGCGTCGCGCAAACTGCTTGGGGACATACGTTCAATGGCAGCATCTGGAGTTAACTCCGATAACTAAAAAATAATCTGTCTGATAAGATAAGACAGTATCAAGGCAGGGGAATTTATGCTCCTGCCTCGTCCGCTATTTTTAAACACGAGCGTGAATTTAAGAGAGGATTTTCACAACTGATGAAAAAGAGATTACTTTCACTGTTATTTGCAGTAATCACTATATTCAATATGATGCCCTGGGGCGTTATGGCAAGCGAGACCGAGACTGAAACGAACGATCCTGTCCCGCTTGATGTCACCGAGCTGGAAATGGGCAAGCTGTATTCCGCAACGTTCGATTATGAATACGACACTTTCATTCCATATAAGCAATCGGAAGAGGATCCGGATCTGCTTGAGTGGAAGGGATTTCCGGATGTTTTGGAAGACGATGCTTACGTTTCAAAGGCGGATTTCCCACAGCAGCTGATCGTTCGACGTCTTTATGAAGATGACGAATTCGTTATCTACGTCACGAACGAGGACTGGCCCGAGGAATATAACGAGTACAGAATCATCGATATAGCGGAGATTATAATCACCGGAGAGTATGTCGCACCCAATCCCCCTGCGGAAGGCGAGATCGTGTATGGCGAAGTCGGTCTGACGGTAGGAGGCAAGACGGTCGAAAACCTTGCTATTGCTAAGGGTGATAAGGTGTACGTTTCCGCAGATCTGAGTGATGCTATCACAGGAACACCTACATATGTTTGGCAGCTTTTGATCGATTCAGCGAATGATCGCTGGGCGGTTATTCAGGATTATGCCTATCCCTACGCGGTGGTATCCGAGGCTTTGATCGCCAATGCGGGTATCGACGGCGGAAATGTTACGTTGCGTTGTGTCGCGGAGTGGAACGGCGCTTCTTACGTCAGTAGCGAGCTTGGTATCTCTGTCAGCGAAAGCCAACCCGACGAAGCCCCCGTTTCAGATTTTGCAGCAAGCGTCGAGCCAGTAAGTTATAATAGCGCAGAAAGCTCAGGAGCATCACAAGTCGCGCTGTTGTCGACGCGCGCGGTTTCCGAAGAGCCTGCGACAGTTTCCCTTATGTCCACACGTTCGGTTACCGAAGAATACCCGAAGGTAGCGAAGCTGGCCGCGAGGGTGGTTACGGAAGCATTTCAGATTCAGATCGACTACATATTCAAGCACGCTTCTTCAAGCAACAACGGAGAGAAGGCGGCGCAGGCTGTCACCGTAACTATCCCGGAGGGAGCAGAAGAATATAGCGGTACGATTCCCAGCACCCCTGTCGTTGGATATCTGCCTGTAGTTTCGGCAGAGAATACTGGATATATTAAGCTCCCCGACGGTAAGGAGTTGGAAGACCTGAAAACCACCTACAATGAGGAGATCTATTATATTGCGGATACATTGGAATTGGTCGATATTAGCGGAAAAACATCGATTACAGTATATTATATTCCCCAGGAAGTAAACTTCCGAGTATTTATCTATGAGCAACAGCTGTACACGGACGGTTACGATCTTGCAGGTACCGTGACCAAGACGGGTATATCGGACACCGCCGTCGGAGAGGGACTTTCTGAGTCTCGTATTGGCTTCACTCCCTTGTATTACGATCCTGAGACCGTCATCAGCGGCGACGGTACGACGGTCGTAAAGCTCTATTACGACAGAAACTATTATCTCGTCAAATTCGATCTCAACGATACCGACAAGGGCACTGCCTACGGCGCAACTCCGTTCTACGTGCGCTATAATACTCAGGTAATGCTTCCCACTCCCACCCTCCCCGGATATGATTTTACGGGATGGGAACTTACAAGCGTGTACGAGGGTGTTAAGACAAATGGATCATCTGAAACAGTCCCGGGCGCACGGGTCAATGATAGCGATATATTGGCGCTTTACGACCAAAAAGACGGCGGCAAGCTGATAACCGTACGCCATATGGTCAACTATACGGCGAATTGGAAGACAGCTACAACCACGTATACAGTTATTTATTGGGTCGAAAATGCAAATAATGATGATTTTTCTGTAGCTGGATATAGTGAAGTGACCGGTGCTACTCCGGGAGCTGAAGTTGACGCTACGGATAATATACCTACTTCGATTTTGAATTCAATCGGAGCAGAGAAAACCGGTCTAGTATATATTGAGTCCATTTCTGATAAAGATGTTACTGTGAAGGGAGATGGTACGTCTTCCGTAAACGTGTATTATAAGCGAAAATTATCTGCACTATATTTTTATGCTAGCGCAAAATGTGCGCTTGAATTACATACGCACAATGCTAGCTGCCAGGCAACATGCACTCAAGAAGCCCATACACATAGTATAGAGTGTGGTGTAGCTTCCCAAACGTGCGGCAAGGAAGAGCATAACCATACAGGAGATTGTTGTTCTATGACCGAACACACTCATACTTCGCTTTGCTGTTCCATACCTGTGCACACTCAACATAATGCTAGTTGCTGTACAATTGCGGAGCACACACAACATAATAGAGATTGTTGTGAAAAAACCGAACATACACATGAATGGTATTGTAATATCATTGGTTGTTCGCAAGAAGAACATACCCATGGTACTAATTGTTTTTGTTCTAATACTCATACTCATGGTGATGGCAATTGCATTTGCGACAAAACACATGACCATACAAGCGGTTGTAGTTGTAGCATTACGGCACATATTCATAACAATGGGAATTGTAATAATGAAAAATGCGGAAAAGATCAGCACTCGCACACAGTCTCTTGTTATACTTACAACTGCGGCAAAACAGAACATAGCCATACTGGTGTTTGTTTCAGAGGTTGCACACAAGTTGAGCATAAATCTCATAGCAGTGCATGTGATAGTACATCCTCTTATAGTGTTGTCTATGCCGCTATGGTGAAGTATGGCGCAGATACGACATCTGTTTGGAACAATGCACCCGTGTATCGCTGGAAACTTACGCAAAGTAGCACAAGAGCATATACTACAGCACCTACGATGCCTGACGAAGATTTGAGCACTTACGGTGAAAGTTTGAGTGGTGCATCAAATAAATATACGATTCATTTCTATGAAAGAGGCACTACCAATAAGATTCGCGAGGACACTATCTATTATCGTTCCGGCGGAAGTTCGTTAGGTGATGAAGACTATATTGATGTTCCCGGTTTTACATTTTATACCGGTGATTCTGAGGCTACCAATAGAGAGTTCGTAGTTCAATATACACGTAACTCGTATGAAATAACGTTTAATGATGGCGAAAGAGAAGTATATTCAAAAACACTGCCATTTGAAGCGGATATTTCTAATGTGGTTAACGAATTTACTTTACAAACCCCAAGTAGCAAAGAAACAGGTTCCGTAAAATTCGTTGGATGGTACACTACACCAACCTGCGCGGATGGCACAGAATTCGACTTTGCAGGTCAAATTATGCCGATAAACGGAGTGCATTTATTTGCCAAATGGGAGGATTGCTCTTACACCGGCAAGGTTTACCTCGATTCTTCAAAAACAGAGCTTCTTAGCGAGCAGACGGTTTTGTTTGGAAAGGGAATCACCGTCCCTGATTATACGATTAACGGCAAGTATACAAGCATGTACAAAGAAATGATCTTCTCCGGATGGTATTATATGGACGGAAGCGAGGAAAAGCGTTTCGACTTTAATACCATGGTCATAAAGCAAGATCTGGATATCTACGCCAAGTGGACCTCCCACGTTCCCGTGCAATACACGGTATATTACGTGCTTAAAGACAATAACAGCGTGAACATTGCCGATCCCATGGAGGGCGAGTGCCTTGCGGGTGAAAGCAAGACATTCGCGGCTTTGATGGGGACGGACTTGTACGAAGGCTATAGGGTAGGTTATTTCCCAAAGTCACGCTCGACATCTAAGGTTATGAGCAGCACCGAGGTGAACGAAATCATTTTCGAGTATTACATCCCTACTCATCTCGAATATACAGTTGAGCATGAATTTGTAAATGATGATTTCATAGATATTATCGGAGTAAACACGATAAAGCTCTCAAAAACGATCACAATTGACGGTGACTCCGTTAAAACTCAATCTGCAAATTTAACGATATCCTTTGAGTATGGTATTACCAAGGATACGATCGCTGAAGCAACGGGAAAATCTTTGGATGATACTGAAAAGACAAATCTTTATAACATCGTTACACAGATGTCACCTGATTACATTCAGCAAGATATCATCCTGGTTCCCGAAGATAAGAATATCATAAAATTTAACTGGGCAAACCGTGGTAGTGTCAGCACCTATCAGGTTGTTTATTATTCGCAGACCTTGGATGCAAATGGCATCCAGAATGGCTACAAGGTAGACTACACGTTGACCTTTGTAGGAGATATCGCAGCCGCCGGCGCGCAACCTGGAGATCCTGGATATGTGGAAGCTGAAACTCCTGCTAAAAACGGATTTATAATAAATGGAGATAAGTCGATAACGTTCGGATATATAAAAAAAGCGACTATCGGTGATAATACTTCAGGACTCATTTTAAAAATATATTATGACCGAGAAGTGTATTCTTACAAGGTGCATCATTATAAGCAAGGAACGACGGTAAGCCTAGGTGAATATGGATCCGGAACAGCATGCTTCGGAGCAATCATAAAAATATCAGACGTTGCCAAATCTATAGATGGCTATAATCTGAGCAATGGCACGGATTCCGTCGAAATCGCAAGTGATAATCAGGAAATCATTTGCTATTATATCGGTCAAGATGTTATTTACAGATATCAAGTAGAGGGCGACACAAGCGGAGGAACTTGGGATAAGTATGACGCTATTGCACAGACAACAATAGTAGGTGAAGCACCAGAATCGAACACATTGAAATTGTTTGAAGGTTATTACCTAAATCGCTGGTATTATCAGATCGATGATGGAGCAATAACTGATGTTCCATCCGGCTGGTTGTCTGCCGACAAAATGACGCTTCAGCCCACCGCTCCTACCGCGGATATGGCAAACAAAACCGTAACGGTTTATGCAGAGGTTCTTCCCACTATTTTGGAAATTTCGATAACCGAAGACGTTGAAAAAGGCGTTATCTTCAATATCACGGGCGCAAACGATTTTTCGATGAGAGTCGTTGTCTTTGGACCGAATAGTCCGGTGAGTGTTTACGGCCTCACGAACGGGGCTGCTTACACCGTTAAGATGGATCCCGATTGGGCTTGGCAGTATGGTGTATCACCAGAGTCGTATAATAACGTAACGATTTATCAACAAACTACGCGTGCGGAGTTCAAATTGAGTCCTGAAAATAACAATATCGTAACAGCTGGAACTCGTAATAATCAATAACCCCAAAATCGCACAGGATTCAGTAGAGTCCTGTGCGATTTTTCTTGCGTATAGTTTTTTAAGTATTATAAAAAGCCATAAGCAGCTGAAAAGCACTGTTTATGGCTTTGTTTAAAAATGCGCAAAATAAGCATACAATAGTCAATATATGTTTTAAAATGCGCTATTTGATTTCTTTGGCGTTCAATTCCTTTCGCTTACTCCTTCTTACTCTATTGATATGTCTTTCAAAGTCACCGTTATCTATGAGCTGAGCTATAACTAACTGCTCGAAGGTTGGAACGGTGCAGGAGTAAAATCCCAGCTTCTCATCAAACAGAGTCACCAGCGTTTGGGGGATGACCATATAACCCGCGCGGAGAGAAGGGGAGATAGTCTTTGAAAAGGTGTTCAGATATATCACGTTATCCTGATCTGAAAGTGAAAATAGTGTATCCTCGGGTTTGCTTGAAACGGAAAATTCCGATTCAAAGTCATCTTCGATTATGAACCGTCCGTTCCTGCTTGCCCAACGGATGTATTCATGGCGCTTGGTAGCCGAGGCGGTAACTCCGCTGGGAAAACTTCTGTAAGGCGTTGTGTGCAGTACGTCTGCTTTGGTTACAGACAGCGCGTTGCTGTCGATACCGTCGTGTGAGAGCGCAAGAGCCTCGTACTTAACGTCTGCGGTTTGGTACACCTGCTCGATCTTTTTATAAGAAGGGGACTCGATACCGTAGATCCGTTCTCTGCCCAGCAATTTGATTATCAGACCGTAAAGGTATTCAGCTCCCGATCCGATTATTATCTGTTCAAGCTCGATCTTCATCCCGCGGTTTCTGGCAAGATAGAACTTCAAAGCCTCGCGCAGCTCCAAGCAGCCTTTATTCAGTGAACGCTCAAGCACGGATTCACCGTATTCGCTCAGAACTCCTCTCATGGTCTTGCTTAGTACCGAGAATGGGAAATCGGGATACGCATTTGAGCTTTGATGCGGGCGCGAGTGATGAGTCCGAGGCTCTGAGGAGGTTGCAAAACCGTCGGATTTGCGGAATATCACGAAAAATCCGCTTCGCTCTCTTGATTCGATATATCCCTC
>JAFQPF010000201.1 GCA_017411885.1 Clostridia bacterium | reverse complement strand
GTGCGGACCTGTTTATGGCGTGCTGTGTGCATTTATTTCGGATTTTCTCGGTGTTATTCTCGCAGGAACGAACGTGTATTCGCCGCTTTTTGCGATAACCGCGGTGTTATACGCACTGTTTTATTCTGTTTTTCTATATAAGAAGGAACGCAGCGTAAAAAACATCGTGCTTTCGGTGGTGCTGCAGACTGTATTAGTTGCTATTCCGCTCACACCGGTACTGCTATATATTTACTACAACTACGTTATCGGAGCGCCGAAGGCGTTTGAGCTGATGTCGCTTCAGCAGATAACGGTTCGTCTTATTGAAATACCCATAAAAATAATAATTCTGATACCGGTATGCAAATATCTGTTACCGAAGCTTGAAAAAACTATTTCTCATTGAGGCTTGAACAGGACTATGAAAGAGTATAAGACCAAAGAATATTCAAGGGGCTTTTCAAACGTTGTAAGGCTCGGACTTGAAAGAATAGGAATGCTGCTTGAGCTTCTCGGAAACCCCGAGGACAAGCTCAGGTTTGTCCATATTGCAGGAACAAACGGCAAGGGCTCGGTGTGCGCGTTTGTTGAGGCAGGACTTGCCGCAGACGGCAAGAGGGTCGGAAAGTTCACGTCTCCGAATCTCGTCAGAGTAAACGAGAGGATCGTGGTAGACCGCGAGGAGATAAGTGATGACGAGCTTGAGAGGGTGCTTGAGGTAGTAAACTCTGCCGCAGAAAAGGTAAAGGCTGAGCTTGGCGAGGAGCCTACACAGTTTGAAATATGGACTGCGGCGGCAATTTATTATTTCGCCCGGAGAATGTGCGACGTCGTAGTCTTAGAGGTAGGACTCGGCGGTGAATTCGATGCCACCAATATAATAAAGTCCCCTGAAATATGCGTAATATGCCATATAGACGTTGACCATACCGCGTATCTCGGAAACAGTATCCGCGAGATCGCACGGGCAAAGTGCGGAATAATCAAGCCCGAAATAGCAAGCGGCACCATTATCAGCTCGGAGCAGTGTGCTGAAGCGCGTGAGGTTATCGAGGAGACCGCAAAAAAATACGGTCATAAATTGATCTTTGCCAAAACTCCCACGCCGAAGGGCTTTGACGGAATTTACGAAACGGTCGATATTTTTAATATGGAAGATATCCGCCTGTCGCTCGGCGGTACGTATCAGATGATAAACGCTTCTGTAGCGGCAGAAACGCTTAAGGCGCTCGGTGTCTGTGAGGATTCAATAAGAACGGGACTTGAAACGGCAGTACACCGCGCTCGATTTGAAAGAATCTCCGACAGTCTTATTTTCGACGGCGGACATAACCCCGACGGAATAAGGGCGCTCAACAGATCGCTTGACCGCTATTTCAAAGGCAAAAGAATAACCGTAATATTCGCCTGTATGGCGGATAAGGATATAAAGACCTCTCTTGAGCTGCTTGACGGTGAGGGCAGGAGCTTTATATTTACAACCGTATCGGACAACCCGCGCGCGATGAAGGCGGACGCCCTGCGCGATTTCGCAAGGAAGAATTGCGGAATTATCGCGGAGTCTGCCGCAAACCTGAAGGAAGCGATAAGGCTTGCAGAGAAGCGTGGAGATATGACGGTCATCTGCGGCTCGCTTTACCTTTACGGAGATCTTTTTTGATTATTCATCGCGGACTCCGATAATATGTATTCCGCGCAGACCGCTGTAATTGTAGTTGTTCAGATTCCTCTGATAAACGTCTCTTGAGTGGGCGGAAACGTAGTATCTGCTTCCAAAGCGTCCGCGCGTGATGCCGGTTAGCACGAGAGTGTGGTAGTATTCACCGCGCTCGTTTGAAAGCTGAACTATGTCGCCCGGAAGAAGTCTGTTAAGCGGAGCTTCCTCAGCAAACGGACCTGCACCCGTGTTTGAAGTCATAAAATTATAGAAAAACGAAGCGCCCGTCCACGACGGTGAACGGTTGTTGACGTTTATATAGTACCAGCCGACGTCGGGTGTGTAATTCATAACGCCCGAGCCTGCATAAACGCACTGAGACGCGAAGTTGGTGCAGTCTCCGCCAATCTCGGAAAAATCGTAATATGCAGGATTTCGTCTGAATGCCCAGGTAAGTGCGTATTCCACCGCGGCAGCACGGTCATAGTCAAATGTTGCCATAATTGCCCCCGAAAAGAAAGTATCAATGAAAGTATATTCCACCGCCGTGAAATGTGTTATCAGCGAACACGTTTCCGCGGTGTTTTTTGTTGAAAAAATACATTGACAATCAGACCTATACGGAGTATAATATTGCCTTGTGAAAGAGAAAAAGAAAGGACGGTGAAGTGTATGCACGTTACGGCATTTATAAAAAAGAACGTTGTAATGGTGGTAGCTCTTGCTGCGGCGTTTATAACTCAGTTCTTCGTACCCATAGACCGAGAATACCTCGGATACTTTGATTTCAAAACACTCACCTGCCTTTTCAGTGTGCTTGCCGTTGTATGCGCTCTTAAGGACATAAACTTTTTTTATATGCTTGCACAAAGCATTGTAAAAATGTTCAAGACCGCAAAAATGAGCGTGCTTGCGCTTGTCTACATAACCTTTATCGGTTCAATGCTGATAGCGAACGATATGGCGCTACTGACGTTTTTGCCGCTTGGGTATTTCGTTCTTACAAGTACGGGTAAGCAAAAATATATGGCGTTTACGTTCATAATGCAGAACATAGCCGCAAATCTCGGAGGTATGCTGACACCGTTCGGTAATCCGCAAAACTCGTATATATACACCAAATACAATATACCCAACCTTGAGTTCGTAAAAATAATGGCACCCACGTTTGTGTTTGCCATTACCCTTATAACCCTGTGCTGTATTGTTTTTGTAAAGAGCGAGCCGCTTGAGATACAGGGAGAGCCGATCCATCTGTCGCCTCCGCGTACGGCGTTATACCTCGCGCTTTTTGCTCTTGCAATAGCCATAGTTTTCCGTTCCATACCCTATTATCTCGGACTTATAATAATCCCGTTCGCTTTGATGTTTGCCGACCGTAAGGCTTTGCACGACGTTGATTATCCGCTTCTTCTTACGTTCGTATTCTTTTTCGTATTCTCGGGTAATATGGCGAGAATAGAGGTGGTACGTGACTTTTTCTCTATGCTTCTCGAAAAGAACACGCTTTTGGTAAGTATTTTGTCATGTCAGTTTATAAGTAACGTGCCAAGCGCAATACTTCTGTCACAGTTTACTGCTAATTACACGGACCTGCTCGTCGGAGTAAATATCGGCGGCGTCGGTACTCTGATATCCTCACTTGCAAGTCTTATTACGTTCCGTGAGTACGTTCGTCACAATCCCGGAAAGGGTGGGCGCTATATATTGACGTTCTCTCTCTTTAACTTTGCGTTTCTGATTTTGTTAACTTTGTTTGCTATGCTTGTAAAAGCAATATAAAAAGCCTGCGACTGTGTCGCAGGCTTTTTGTTATCTTAATACCTCTTCCCAGAGGGACTCGTAATATGAACGGATATCGGCAGGAAGATCGTGAAAGTATTGGGTCTTTGGGTAATCGTCGGGGTAGAGGATCTTTTCGTCCTTGAGCGAGTAATCGCTACTGTTTACAACCGCAGTATTGGGGGATGCGTAGCAAATGTATTCTGCGTTTGCAAGAGCGATCTCGGGCTCGAGCAGGAAGTTTATATACATAAGCGCCGCTTCATAATTCTGATGATTCTTCGGTATGCACACCGAGTCAACGAATATGTTTACGCCCTCCTTGGGATAGACGAACTCGAGGTCCTCGTTGATCTCCTTCATAGTGAGGAAGTCGCCTGCGTAGTAAGCGGCTATCGCGGCGTTACCCGACTGCATCTTGTTGAACACGAGGTCCATAACGCGACCCTGGAGCACGTCATCCTGCTCCTTAAGCTTTTCGGCAGCCTTGTCCCAGTCTGCCTTGTCTGTGGTGTTGAGATCGATACCGAGCAATAGCTGTGCAATGGCAAACGAGTCACGGGGGTTGTTGAAGGTGAGAATGTCGCCCTTGTATTTTTCGTCCCACATAACCGCCCAGCTGTCGGGCGCTTCTTCAACCATCGTGGAGTTGTAGATAAGTCC
>JAFQPF010000200.1 GCA_017411885.1 Clostridia bacterium | reverse complement strand
TTTGCTTCGGAAACGCGGTTGGGCATTACGCTTATGCACTTAAGTCCATCATACTCAACCGTTTCGGTAAACGCAGAATCGCGTTTGTCGCAAATGCCGTTAAAATATCCCGGGAATTCCAGAACCTTTACAGGCGGATATTCAGGAGGAAGCTTATAGTCTGCGGCACCCGCTTCAAAAGCAAACGCAAGCATCATAAGCAAGCACACCAATAACGAAATAATTCTTACGGTTTTCATACATGTACCGTCCTTTCAATAATTGTTACGTTTATATTATAACAATAATCTTAAATAATTTCAAGTATATGGAAGCATTTTTAGCTTTATTGGTTCTGATAAAAAAAGAAGCGGTATTTTAACCGCTTCTTCTCTTGCAAGAGTTTATTTGCAAGAACAATTTTCACTCTTGCATTCAAAGGACATACAGTCGGTGCACTGCTCGACTGTGGGGTTTGCCTCGTGAGTACCAACCTTGATAACATCAAGAGAGCAATAGTTTTCGCTTTGGCAGTGATTCTTACACTGTGTAACGCTGCATTCAATACTTCTGTTTGCCTTATCGTTCATAATATCACCTCAAAAATAGTTTTCGTGCATTCGCACACAAAAAGTATACCCCATAAGCGTTTTTTAATACGCTTATGGGGTATTTTTCAAGCAAACAAATATTTTTCACGCAAAAGCATCGCGGCTCCGATATATTCAAGCTCGTATGCTTTTTCTTTACTTACATAGCTTGCAAACTCTTTTTCAAGCTCAAGCTCAGAGTAAATTTCCTGTGCAGACAAGAACTCTGTTATTGCCGAAAGCTTTGTTTCAAGCGTTTCTTTATCCTTTGCGCTTATACGTCCAAGCATCGGCTCTGTACCGTAAAAGGAAACGGATGCTCCGTCTTCGCTTTTGGATATGTACAGCGTTGACTGCTCTTTTTTTACTGCGCTTATCTTTGCAAGCTCGCTTTTACATACCTCGCTTACCTTGAGCGAAAGCGCGATCACGAGATCGTCTGCAAGCTTTTGGTAATAATCAATGTCATCGATCTTATCATAGATCGCACACACACCGACAAGACCTCCGACAAGCCCATGCTCGAATATAAACGGCATAAGCTCGCCCATGATCGAGCCGACCGCATCGTTTTTGTCGGGTACAAGCTCAAGTTCTCCTGTTTTTTCAAGCGTAAAGCTTACGATCACTACCCCAAGCTTTTCCTTTGACGGCACAAGCACTATCATATTTTTTTCATCAGACAGGCTTATATGCTTTGCCTTTCGACCTACTCCGCCGTCTTCGGATTTTGCGTATTTAACAACACCCTTTTCAAGAAAATAGTCTGTTATCTTGCCGACGGTCATAAGGCTGAGGCCTGTCTTTTCGGATATTTCAAGTCGGCTTATATTCCCGTCTGCAGGAATGCACGAAAATATTTTTTTAATGCTTTCGCGCCTTATCTTATCAAGACCGAAATCCTCCACCTTATCACCTCGCTTGCTTTATAAATTAAGCTTATCTTTCGTTTTCGTAACGCATATGATGATAGAATCTGTTATCGCTTATACAACCGCCGTCGATAAGCATCTTAAGAGTTTCATCATTGTATCTGTAAAGCTTAAAGCCGCCCTTTGCGTTTTCATAGTCCTCTGCAAGCTTTGAAAACTCGGAGTTATACGGCTTGATTATCACGTTGTTTCTCCAGTTAAAGCCGAGTCCGTTCTTTACGCTTGTCGGCACCGCAAGATGCACGAAAAGTCTTATGTACCACATAAAGTTATTTTCGATGTGCGCGTTTTCGTACATAGCCTTGGTTTCGCCGGCACCGTAGAACATATTGTAATCGCACTTCTGATGGTGGTATCCGCCAAAGCCGTAGCCTGAATAACGGCAGAGGTTATCATACAGGCGGATATTGGTAAGAATTGCATAGGAGGTTTCTGTCTTTTCCCATGTAGTAAGCCATACCTCCATCGGGCTGTCGCAGCGCTCTATAGCGTTTGCGTAGATCATAATATCGCGCTCAATGACCGTTTCGGGCTGATTCTGATATTCATTGTCCGCCGTCTTGAGATGTCCCTGCCACTGTATCGTAGGTCCGCAGTCGAACGCCTGATAAATATAGTTATTGTATATCTGATAATTATCACAGCCGCCGAAGATTTCGATAGAGTTGCCGAATCTTGTAGGCCAGTAGTTACGGATAAACTGTATAGAGCCGCCGATCCAGCCTACCTCACAGTTGCGCACGACAAGATCCTTTGAAGTGCCTGCACCCATACCGTGTGACGCACCGTAGCGGATACAGAGGTTATCAAGTGTAACGCCGGACGTACCGCGGATAACGTTACCCTTCATACAAAGCTCTATTGAATCAAACAAATCACCGGGGTTTCCGTAAAGCGAGCAGATGAAAAGCTCACTTGTATGGTGATTGAAGTAATATTCAAGGTTATATCTCAAGTCGTTTGCATCGGCAAACTTATCCTCACCGCGATGCCAGAATTCCTTACCGTTGGAGGTAAGTCCGTTGTAGCCTCTGTGAATGCAGATATCCTTCTGCTCATACTTCATTATACGCGCGCCGAAATATTCGCCGTGGTTGAAAACGATATTACCTACGTCATTCGGAACGCTCATATTTCCGTTTTCATCCATAGCCGGATTTGCCGCAATAAAGCCCGTGTACTTATACACGTAAGGATGCTCGCCCCATTGTGCCCAGTCAGAGGCCTTTGACGCGTCTATCGAGCCGCAGATCATAGGCTTTGCGCCCTCGCCGTATGCGGAATATGTAACGTAAGGCTTTGCGATAATGCGCTCGTGCCATACGTCGCCGCGCTTCATAAGCACGACGTCGCCGCGATTTAAAAGTCCGTCCTCATTTATCTTTGCAAAGCTTGCAAAGGGCTTGTCTTCGGAAAGACCGTCGTTGTCATCGCTGCCGTCAGCGGCGATATAGTAGATCTTACCGCCCTCACCGAGTGTCCATTCACTCTTTGTAGCGAGGATCTTGTTTTTTCTTGCTTCAAATTCCGCGTCAAGCGCCTTTATCATTTCGCCTGAAGCAGGTCTGATTATCTGTTCCATAATTCTTCCCTTTCTTTATGTCAGATTATATTTTACCGTCGCGCGGCTTTATATACAGTTAAATCGCTCGTCCTCGGAGAACATATAATGGTAGAAGTTGTTCTTTCCGAAGGCACCGGTTTCGTACATTTTCTCTATTATCTCATTCGTGTACTCATATGTGACCGACGGATCAAGCGAACGCTCGAGGTCTGCTCCCATGCGAGAAAACTCGGACGCATAAGGCTTGATTATCGTGTTCTTTCTCCAGTTGTAGCCAAGACCGTTGCGCGTGTTTACAGGAACCGCAAGTGCTATCAGAACGCGCGCGTGCCACATAAAGTTGTTTTCAACAAACGCATCCTTATAGGTTGCCTCGGTGTGACCGCCGCCGTAGAACATATTGAACATTGTCTTGTAATGAACGTAGCCACCGAAGCCGTAGCCCGCGTATCTGCAGAAATTGTCGGACATTACGATATCCTCAAGTATAGCGTAGGTTTCCTCATTCTGCTCGGTCTTTGTGGTTATCCACACCTCCATCGGGCTGTTGCAACGCTCGATAGCGTTACCGCACACTCTTATATGGAGATTGTGCTTTCTCTTCCGGTCTTCCTTTTCTTTAGTAAGATCACCCTGCCACTGCACGGTAGGTCCGCAATCAAAAGCCTGATATATGTAGTTGTTTACTATCGTATAATTCTTCGCCGTGCCGTATATTTCGATTGAATTTCCGTATCTGGTGATATGAGTGGGGCTTATAAACTGAACCGCACCGCCGATCCAGCCGACCTCACAGTTGCGAACTGTTAGGTCAACGCAGTCGCCTCCTCCGACACCGTGCTGTGCGCCGTAAAGTATTGCAAGATTATCAATCGTAGCGCCATTTGCTATCATTA
>JAFQPF010000199.1 GCA_017411885.1 Clostridia bacterium | reverse complement strand
GATGATTTGGTCTGCATTTGTTCGTCCACGGGCGATTCGTGAATCGCCCCTACAACAAATTTCATCAATTGTCAGGGTATGGGCTTAGGACTTATAATCTGCATAAACTTCACGCGCGTTTTGCCCGCCCGGGCTCCGGGCAGCACCGCCTTACGGCGGATACGCTTGTTTGCGGTGATTTGGTCTGTGGTTGTTCGTCCACGGGCGATTCGTGAATCGCCCCTACAACAAATTTCATCAATTGTCAGGGTATGGGCTTAGGACTTATAATCTGCATAAACCCCACGCGCATTTTGCCTGTCCGTGCTACGGACCGCATTTTGCCTGTCCGTGCTACGGACCGCATTTTGCCTGTCTAAGACCGCTTGCGGTCTTTTAGCTACCCGGCGGATGCGATTTTTAAGTTAACTTTGTTGCAAATGCTATTGCACAAACGGTATTTTTGTGATATAATGCATTTGTAGAATGGGGGAGTGGGGGTATTTTGCTTCACTGCTCCGCATAATTGAAATTATTATAAATCGGAAAGGGAAAAATTATGGCAAAAATTGTAACAATGGGCGAGATAATGCTTCGCTTATCAACTCCTAACAACGAAAGATTTTTACAGGCTGACGAATTCGATGCCTGCTACGGCGGCGGCGAGGCAAACGTTGCGGTTTCTCTTGCAAACTACGGTCACGACGCTGAATTCGTAACCAAGGTGCCCGCTAACCCTATCGGTGAATGTGCAGTTGCCGCTTTACGCAAAATGAACGTACAGACACAAAACATCGCACGCGGCGGTGAAAGACTCGGCATCTACTTCCTTGAAACAGGTGCGGCTATGCGTGCATCCAACGTAGTTTACGACCGCGCACACTCGTCGATCTCTACGGCTGTTGCCGCAGATTTTGATTTTGACAAGATCTTTGACGGCTGCGACTGGTTCCACTTCACAGGCATCACCCCCGCTATATCCGACGCGGCGGCTGAGCTTACAGAAGAAGCTCTCAAGGTTGCAAAGGCAAAGGGTGTTAAGGTTTCCTGCGACCTCAACTTCAGAAAGAAGCTCTGGTCAAGCGAAAAGGCACAGAGAGTTATGACAAACCTTATGAAGTACGTTGACGTTTGCATCGGTAACGAGGAGGACGCTGAAAAGGTACTCGGTTTCAAGCCCGGCGACACCGACGTTACAAGCGGTGAGCTTGAGCTTGCAGGATATAAGAGCATCTTTGAGCAGATGGTTGAAAAGTTTAACTTTGAATACGTTATCTCCTCGCTCAGAGTTTCGCACTCGGCATCCGACAACGGCTGGTCCGCCTGCATCTATTCAAGAGATACCAAGGAATTTTACCATTCAAGAGAATATCGCGTATGCCCGATCATCGACCGCGTTGGCGGCGGCGACAGCTTCGCGGGCGGCGTTATCTGCGGTATGCTCGACGGTAAGGACTTCAAGGCGGCGCTTGAATTCGGCGTTGCGGCATCTGCGCTCAAGCACACGATCCCCGGTGACATGAACATCGTTACACGCGCAGAGGTAGACAATCTTGTTGGCGGCGATGGAAGCGGCAGAGTTCAGAGATAAGGAGACATAATTATGAACATACTTAATGAAGTTTACAACATCGGTATTATCCCGGTAATCAAGATAAACGACGCATCAAAGGCAACAGGTCTTGCAAAGGCACTTATAGACGGCGGTCTTCCGGCGGCTGAGGTTACCTTCAGAACAGATGCGGCAGAGGATGCTATCAGAGCAATTTCCAAGGCATACCCCGATATGCTCGTGGGCGCAGGTACAGTCCTCACCATTGAGCAGGCAGAGCGTGCGCTTAACGCGGGCGCAAAGTTCATCGTAAGCCCCGGCTTCAACCCCAAGGTTGTTAAGTGGTGTCTTGACAAGGGCGTTACTCCGCTTCCCGGATGCACGACTCCCTCTGAGATCGAGCAGGCTCTTGAGCTTGGACTTAAGGTAGTAAAATTCTTCCCTGCCGAGCAGAGCGGCGGTCTTGCGAAGATCAAGGCTATGTCCGCGCCCTACGGCGACGTTAAGTTTATGCCGACCGGCGGTGTCAGCCTTGACAATATGAACGAATACCTCGCCTGCAACAAGATCCTTGCCTGCGGCGGAAGCTTTATGGTAAAGGAAAGCTACATAGACAACGAAAACTGGGACGAGATCACAAAGCTCACACGTCAGGCAGTTGACAATATGCTTTCGCTTGAGATCGGTCATATCGGTATCAATCACGAGTGCGAAAAGTGCGCGTACAAGACAGGCGAAATGCTTGCCACACTTCTCGGCAAGGCTATCGAGCGCGACACAGAAAAGAGCCTTTTCGTAGGCTCACAGTTTGAGGTAATGAAGTTTATGGGCCCCGGCAAATGCGGACACATCGCGGTATACACGAATAACGTAGACCGTGCGGTATATCACCTTTCGCGCAGAGGTATCATCTTCAACGAAGAAAGCGCGACCTTCAACGCGGACGGCTCAAAGAAGTTTATTTATCTTGCAGAGGAATTCGGCGGATTTGGCATCCACCTTTTGCAGAAGAAATAAGAATAAAACAGAATTATACATAAATCGGCAGAGGATCTACTTCCTCTGCCGATTTGTATTGTAATAAAAACTCCGCCGTATCGCACAGGATGGAGACAAAGAATTTCATCATACCGGTTATTTAAAGTTTTTGAAATGGGGAGAAGACTTTGCAAGCAAAGTCTGAGGGGGAGCTTTTTGATAAAAGTTCCCCCTCGTAAAAACCAACCCTATTAAAACTCAAAGCTGTTTGCTAAGGTTTCGTCATCAAAGAATGCGACTGCCTCTATATCGAAGAAGTTGGTTTCGTAAAGCTTCACGTTGTTTCCCCAGGGCTTGATCGAATAGTAATAGGTAGCATTACTTGTATTCGGAAGCTTACTGCTTGATTCGGTATACTGATCGTAGCATACCGTACCTGTAAACCACACGCCGGATTCGGGTATCGCAGGTCTGTCGGAGGTCGCAAGCCATTGCTCTCCGCCGCTCCAATACAGTCCTATATCGACCGAGCGAAGCTTTTGCGCGCTTTCGCATCCGATACGGCATTTGATCTTGAAATATTTATGCTTATATATATCAAGTCGGTCAAATCTGCTCTGGGCAAGGCAGAGGATGACCGTTCCGCTTGAGGCTGTCGGCACGGCTCTGACAAAGCTTACGCCGTTTTCAGCTTCGAGCGTTATATTACTGATGCCGTTTCTATCGTATATCAGCTCTGCAAGCTCGTCTGCGGACACGTAGATCATACGTCCGTCCGCTATTGCGCTTTCGGTATCAAGCGTGCTGTTTTCGGATATGCTGCCAAAGCGCATCATCATAGTCGCAAGCTGTGCGCGCGTGCATTTTGCGTTTGCCCTGAACGTGCCGTCATCATAGCCGCTGATAATGCCTGCCATAGAACAATATTCTATCGCCGATTTGAGCTCTTCAAGGTCATAGTCTGAATACTCCGCCACCGCCTTATTAAAGCTTGATCTATCCGCAAAGCTTACCTTTTCACCGGCAGGCTTTACGTAGCGCGCGCTGAAGTAGCGGCGAAGTATTACCGCAAGCTCACCGCGCGTAACCGGAGAATCGGGGCGTGCGTTTGTGTCATCGGTAAAGCCATTCTCTGTCGCCCACGCTACTGCTCCCGCGTACCAGGTATCGCCGTCTGCAAGCTCTGCTCCTGCGTATCTTGCAAGCACGGTAAAGAGCATCGCGCGTGTCATGCTTCCCTCGGGGGCAAATTCAATTTCGGAAATGCCGCCGAAATAGCCGCGGTCTACTGCCTTTAGTATATCGCGCTCTGCCCAATGCCCCGATATATCGGCAAACGTATCGTTTCTGTAGATATCGTTTGCGGATACGTAGTCAAATGGCTCGGGTGTATAGCCTGCGGGAACGCTGTAAAATTCGCCGTCATTTTCAACGCCGTGCGACCTGAGTATCGAAAGCATCGCCGAGTTGTAGGCATAATCAACGTCGATCGTACCGGGCGCACTCGGAGTCGCCGAGGTGCGAGCAAAATATTTATCATTGCCAAGAACATAAAGATTTCCGTTGAAGTGCGCGTTATTTTCCGCGATATATCTTGATTTGAGTCCGTACTTGCTTGCGATAAAGAACTTGTTATCATACACCTTGAAATCGCCCCAGTTGTGCCCGGGGGCTTCATGTGCGCCGTAATAAAAGTTGCCGTCCTTATTCGGACGCTGATGGCTCCAGCCGTAGCCGTTGTTACGCACGTAGTTGTTATAAACGCTTACGCTGTGATAATTTATAAGTGAATTTTCGCTGTTTTTGCCGTTACCCCATATTTCGGGACCCGAGTTTGCATATTCGGAGACGTTGTTCTTGAATTCAACATCATATATATGCACCTCGCTTGTTGCACTGGTGATTTGCGTGGTGTAACAGCAGTCGTAGATCTGATAAAACCAGCAGTTGTCTACCGTAAAGCCGTTTGCGCTTCCCCAGTTTTCGATAGCATTTCCAAGTCTGTGAGCAGAGCCGCCGATCCAGGCAAAGATACAGTTCTGCACCGTAAAGCCTTCAACGCTGCCGCAGGTAAGTCCGTGATGACCGTAGCCGAAAAGCTTGATATTGTCAAAGACCGCGTTTTTGATGCTTCCTGCCCTTACACCGGTAAGGTCGGGCATAATTTCAACCGACTCAAACACCCTTCCGGGATTGCCGTCTTTTGAATAAAGGTAAAGCGTGCCGCCGATGTCAATGAATTCCAGGTTGTTTTCAAGGCTCTTGTAGCTTGTAAACTCCTTGCCGCCCGAAGCAAAGGGCGTGTCTATTCCGTTATGCACAACTCCGTTGTCCACGCTGACACCTGCGTTGGCGGTCATTTTGATGCCCCACGCTTTTCCGCCGTCAAAGACTATACATCCGGGGTCGTCAACGCGGTTTATGTATCTGTATATATTCGGCGCGTCGGTCTCCTCCCAGCATTTTTCAGACGAGGCAGAAATTGAACCGACAAGCACCGGCTTATCGCCCTTGCCGTAAGCCGAATAGGTGACACCGCTTTTAAGCATAAGCGAATGTCCGTTTGCTCTGAAATGCTCGCCGCGCTTGAAAAATACGCCGTCACCCTCACAAAGCTCGGCTTCGTTTACTCTTTTTATCGTTTTCCAGGGCGTTTTTTCGCTCAAGCCATCGTTGCTGTCGCTTCCGCGCTCGCTTACGTAGTATTTTTTGCCTGTGACCTCAAGCGTGCTTTCGCTTTCCTTTATCTCTTCAACGCGCGCATCAAACTCGGCGTTAAGCTTATCCAAAACCTTGCCTGCGTCCACAACGAGCCCCTCCTCGTAGACGTAGCCGCGCTCATCGTCGCCGCTTGAATATTTGTATCTCTCGGCTTCTGCCTGCGTTTTGAAAAAGGCTATGTATCTTATGTCAAAATAAGTACGGGTATCAAAGCTTTGCGTGCCGCTGTTCCAGGGCTTGAGCACGATCGCAGAGCCCTTTTGTGTTTTGTCGGGAGT
>JAFQPF010000198.1 GCA_017411885.1 Clostridia bacterium | reverse complement strand
TGAACGGGGAGCGCGAGGGGGAAACTTTTCTCCAAAAGTTTCCCCCTCGCAACATAAAAAACATACTCGATCACATCAGCAGATCACAGGCTTCGATGTAGCCGGCGAAGTGCTTGCCCTTGATCGTTTTGATGCACACGGGCGCGACGTAGGAGATTTTTCTGAACTCCTCACGACTGTCGACGTCCGAAAGGTGCACCTCGACTGTAGGTATACCGACCGCCTTGATCGCGTCGGGAATAGCGACGCTTGTATGGGTATAGGCGGCGGGATTGATTATTATTCCGTCGATATTTTTATACGCCGCCTGAATACGGTCGACGATGTCGCCCTCATGGTTGGACTGGAAAAATTCGACCTCCGCGCCGCGCGACGCGCAATGCGAGCGCACGAGCTCTTCAAGCTGTGCGAGCGTTGCACTTCCGTAAATTTCAGGCTCGCGCACACCGAGCATATTAAGATTAGGTCCGTTTATCACAAGTATTTTCATAAAAACTCCGATCTGCCGCTTATGCGGCACACAATATCGTTTAACCAGAAATCAGCGCGTTGTAGATATCCTCTGCCGTTTCTTTCACTCCGTGAACGGCAAAGCGGTGATCGCTGAAGGAAATATATTTATCTATCCGATCGTTGTAAAGCTTTTCGACGCCAAACGCCTGTGAAAGCGGACGGCCCTTGCTTTCAAGCTCGTGTATTTCGCGGTCGATAAACACGACCGTGCCGTTTTGCCGCATTATATCGCGGTTAGCTTCAATTGTAACCGCGCCGCCGCCTGTCGCGATGACGCATCCGCTTTTCTTGCAAAGAGTGCGCAAAACTTCACTTTCCGCTTTTCTGAAGGCGCTTTCGCCTTCTTTTTTTATAAAATCTCCCGCGCTTATGCCGTATAGCTCGTTAAAAGCCTCGTCTGCGTCAAAAAATTCTCTGCCTGCCTTATCCGCAAGAGCGCGTCCTATTGACGATTTTCCGCTTCCCGGCATACCGACCAGCACGATATTCTTCATTTCGCGCTCAAGCGTGTCGCGTATCTCATATGAGCGAGTGTCATCTATCTTCACGCCAAGGAAAAGCTCGCTTGCCATTTTTCCCTGCGCGGCGAGCATCAAAAGCCCTCCGCGTGCTTCGATACCGCGCCTTTTTGCATCAAGCACGAGCGCGGTGCAGGACGGATTGTATATAAGGTCTATTACAAGCTTTAATTTGTCAAAGCCCTCAAGAGAGAGCGGAGAATCGCCGTTGTTCGGGTACATTCCGACAGGAGTTGTGTTGACTATCAGAGTAGCATCATAGTGCCTTGAAATGTTCGTGTAATTATCCTCACAGCTTCGCGATACCGTAATTATCGGGCTATCGCCCTTATCGGTAAGCACGGCGCGCACCGTCTTTGCCGAGCCGCCGCTGCCGAGTATCAAAGCCTTGCCGGGCTTTATTACCTCACCGAGCAGGGCAGAAAAGCCGAAATAGTCGGTGTTATCGCCAAAAAAGCTTCCGTCAGAGCGCTTTATTACCGTGTTGACACTTCCGATACGGCGCGCTCTGTCTGAAATTTCATCGCAAAAGGGGATAACGTCCTCTTTGTAAGGAATCGTTACGTTAAAGCCGTCAAGACCTGAGCTTTTGAAAAAATCTGCGATATCCTCGCGCTCTATTTCGTAAAGCTTGTATTCGTAATCGCCTAAAAGCGAATGGATCTGCGGCGAAAAGCTGTGAGCGAGGACACGTCCGATAAGTCCGAATTTTTTGTTACTCATATTACCTCATTGTAGCTTCCGAGATATCCAAGCTTTATGCACATATCGTCGATGTCATTAAACAGCTCGGCAAATTCGCTTGAATAGACCGAGGTTTCAAGGTCGAAATAGAACATAAATTCAAAATCGCTGTTGGGGAGCGGACGGCTTTCAAGCTTTAACAGGTTGATTCCGAGAGCGTACAGCCTTGAAAGCACGCTGTAAAGCGCGCCGGGGCGGTGCTTTAACACCATCATAATACTTGTGCGCTCGGCACCCGGATATATTTCAAGCTCCTTGGAAATACAGATAAATCTCGTGTAGTTGTTGCTTGTATCCTGAATTGACGAGCAAAGCCTGTTTAGCCCGTAGATTTCCGAGCATATATCCGAGGAGATCGCCGCCGCGTCTGTCCTTTTGCTTTCGAATATCATTTTAGCCGCCATAGCGGTGTTTTCGCAGGGAGTTACCTTGACTCCCGGCAGGGTTTTAAGAAAACCGCCGCACTGAGCAAGCGCGTGGGGATGAGAAAATACCTCTTTTATATCCTCAAGTCTGACACCCTTGTTTGCGAGCAAGCAGTGGTCGACCTTTACGCGCACGCTTCGCGTGATAAAGAAATCGTACTTCATCATAAGGTCGTAAACACGGTTGACCGAGCCTGCCGTGCTGTTTTCAAGCGGGATTACGCCGTATTTGCAAAGTCGGTTGTCGATAGCCGAGAAAACGCCCTCAAATGAGTCGAAATACATAACATCGGCGTATTTGAACATTTTGTCGCACGCCTGTAAGGAGAACGCGCCCTCAACACCCTGGCAGGCGACAAGCGCTCTTTCGGGGAATGCCTTCGGGGTGGACTCGATCGCTTTTCTTATCTTTTTTGAAAGCTCGCTTTCGCCGCTTAAATTTTTGCGCTGATAGGCGCGGCTGAGCTCAAAGAGAAGCGAATAAAGCGCATCCGAATAGTTCTTGAACTCATCCGGGAGCATATCGGCTACCGAGGTAAGTTTTTCTCTTTCTCTTTTAGGATCGAATATTGGAAGTCCCTTTTCCTTTTTGCACTGTGCGACTTCTTTTGATACTTCCATTCTTTCCTTAAACAGGCGCACAAGCTCCTTGTCTATTTCGTCTATTTTAATTCTTAAGTCTTTAAGTTCCATAACCGTGTCCTCAAATATTGTTTTTTGCACTATCAAGAAGCGCATCGTAAAGAGCTATCGCCACAGCCGCCTCTACGCAGGCGAGCGCGCGTACCGCGATGCAGGGATCGTGCCTGCCCTTTATGGTCAGCTTCGTGTTTTCACCGCTTGAAAGATCGACCGTGTCCTGCTCTTTGAAGATCGAGGGAGTCGGCTTGAATGCAGCTCTTAAAATTATCGGCATACCCGAGCTTATGCCGCCGAGTATTCCGCCGTGATTGTTTGTAAGCGTTACCACCTTGCCGTCCTTGTAGGCAAAGGGATCGTTGTTTTCGCTTCCGCGAAGTGCGGCTGCGTCAAAGCCTGCGCCGAATTCGAGTCCCTTTACTCCGGGGATCGCAAAGATTAAGCGCGAAATGCGGTTTTCAAGCCCGTCAAGCATATGCTCACCAAGCCCCGGCATTACGCCGAGTGCCGCGCATTCGATAACACCGCCGACCGAATCCTTGTCAGCGCGCACGCTTTCTATAAGCTTTCGCATTTTCACCTGCGCGTCGGGATCTATTGTCGTAAGCTCTGCGCAGTTAAGCTTATCAAGCGTGCTTTTCGTTATATTTACCGGATCAAAGCGAGTATCTGTGATATTTCCGATGCGCTCGTGGTGCGCGCCGATAAATATGCCGCGTTTTTCAAGTAATTGCTTGCATATACCGCCGGCGATGCAAAGGGGAGCTGTCAGTCTGCCCGAAAAATGTCCGCCGCCCGAAAAATCGCTGTTGCCCTTATATTTTACGCTTGCCGTATAATCAGCGTGGCCGGGACGGGGCTTTATTGAAAACTCGCTGTAATCGCCGGGCTTTACGTTTGTGTTTTTTATTATCGCCGCAAAGGGCGCGCCGCAGAATTTGCCGTTTACTATTCCCGACAGTACTTCGATCTCGTCAGGCTCCTTTCGCGTAGTGCCGAGAGAATTGCCCGATGCCGAGCGCTTTGCCAGAAACGCAGTAAGAGCATCGATATTAAGCTCCTCGCCCGCGGGAATACCGTCTATCACAACACCGATAGCAGGCGAATGTGACTGTCCGAAGATGGCAAGCTTTATATTGCCGTTATAAAATGAACTCATATTTTCTGCCTTTCGTTTAAGAGATAACGGCGTTTCCGCCAAGATGTCTGAAATCGTCAAAGAAATCGGGGTAGGATTTTTCGCACGCTTGTGCGCCTGTAACTTCAACCTCGTTTATGCATAACGAGGATAATACAGAAGCCATCATTACAATTCTGTGGTCGTTGCATCCGTCAACGCTTCCGCCACGAAGTCGTGAGCCCTTTATTATCATACCGTCCTCTGTAACGGTTGCACATCCGCCGAGCTTGTTTATTGTCAAAGTGACGGTTTCAAGTCTGTCACTTTCCTTAAGCCTTAGGCGCGCGGCACCGGTTATAACCGTTTCTCCCTCTGCCGCCACGGCGCATACCGCAAGCGCGGGGATAAGATCGGGTGTGTCGTGGGCGTCGATACTGATCGCGTGAAGCGGAGTCTGACGCGCAAGCACGCGCACGCTGTCGGAAGTGTATTCAAGCTTAGCACCGAAGCGTGTAAGTATATCGCATACCGCCATATCGCCCTGCTTTGAATCGGTATTAAGACCTGTACAGGTTAATTCAGAGCCCTGCGCGGCGGCACAGCAAAGCCAGAATGCGGCATTTGACCAGTCGCCCTCTATTACAAGATGCCCCGTGGATTTATATCTTTTTTCACCGTAAACGATGATCTTGTTATCATTAAACTCGGTATTGATACCGAATCTTCTCATCACGTCAAGAGTTATATTTATGTAACCGAGCGATTCTATGCTCTGCGTTATCTCAATGACTCCGCGCCTGCCCGACATACCAAGCGCAAGCGCGAGTCCGCTTATATACTGCGAGGACACGTTGCCGACAAGTCTGAATTTATCTCCCGTAAGCTTGCCGTTTACGCATACGATCTCGTTGCCCTTGCCCTTGACCGTGATACCGCGTCTTTCGGCAAGATTCCAGAAAACGTCCATCGGTCTGACAGGAAGCCTTCCGCCGAGCTTGAAGCGGCAGTCCGCACCGCGCATACAAACGCAGGGAAGAATAAATCTGTAGGTTGAGCCGCTTTCCTTGCAGTCAAGCACGGCATCCTTCGGAATATCTCCGACAGGCTCTACCCACAGCTTGTCGCCGTCGCGTAAAACGCTTGCGCCAAGCGCTTTTATGCAGCCTATCGTTGCCTCGATATCATCAGAAAGAGAGCCGCAGACGATCTCTGTCGGTCTGTCTGCAAAGGCGGCGCAGATAAGCGCACGGTGTGCGTATGATTTTGATTCTATCGCGCGGATCCTTCCCGCAAGTTCTGACGGCTTTATACTTACCTTCATCGAAGCTTTCCTTCCTTTTTATAAGCCTGCCTCAAGCAGCTTTTTTGCATCCTTGAGCGAAAGAGCCTTAAGCTCACATTCGCCGGGTATTTTCGGCAATACCAGCGTTATATTGTCGCTTCTTCTTTTTTTGTCTGATAGCATCGCTTCAAAAAGCTCATCCGCACTAAAATCCGTGCTTATTGGAAGCGAGTGCTTTTTCAGTATATTTTCTATAAGCTCACGGTAGGATGGATCTATTGCGCCTGACTTTTCGCATCCGCGCGCGATCATAGCCATACCGATGGCGACCGCGCTTCCGTGAGAGATCTTGTAGTTACTGCATTTTTCGACCGCGTGGCCGAAGGTGTGGCCGAAGTTGAGTATCTGACGAAGTCCCGATTCCTTTTCGTCCTTTTCCACCACGTCCGCCTTGATTTCGACCGAGCGCTTTATTATCGCCTCAATATCAAGCGTGTCCGCGCTTGTCAATTCAAACATATCACCGTCGTATATCGCGCCGTATTTGATAGCTTCGGCAAGACCGTCTGCAAACACGCTCTTTTCAAGCGTGTCAAGAAGCGACGGATCGCATATGACCATCTCGGGCTGATAAAACGCGCCGGCAAGATTTTTTCCTGCTTCAAGATCAATTCCGGTCTTTCCGCCTACCGAGGAATCGACCGCGGCAAGCAGGGTAGTGGGTATCTGCATAAATCTTATGCCTCTTAAGTAGCACGCCGCCGAAAAGCCGGCAAGATCGCCGACCACTCCGCCGCCCAGCGCGAAGATCACGTCGTTTCGTCCAAGCTGATTTTTGGCGAGAAATTCGAGTATATTTGCAAAGGTCGTGATATTTTTGGAGGCTTCACCGTTTGCGAAAACGTATTTTACCGTCTTAAAGCCCGCATCCTCAAGACTTTTTGTAAGCCTGTCTGAATAAAGCGCGTCTACCTTGTCGTCTGTAATTATCGCCGCCGTGCAGGGCTTTATAAGCTCACGCGCAAGCTCGCCTGCGCGGTCAAGAAGCCCTTTTCCTATGTATATATTATAGCCTTTTCCTACCTTCACGTCAACAGTAATCATCCGTCAACCTCCGTTTTTCTGCGCTTGCCTTCGTCAAGCAGGTCGTATAACGCCTGACTGTCGCATTCTTCAAGCGCAGTCTTGTATTTTTCAAGCTCGCTTATAAGCGTGTCCATTTCCTTTATAAGATTGTCGCGGTTTTCAAGAAAAAGCTCGGTCCACATAGAGGGGTTAAGCCACGCGACTCTTGTCATATCTCTGTAGCTCCCGGCAGAAAATCCGAAATGCTCGCTTGCTGTCGGGCTTTTTATAAATGCGTTTGATACTATATGCGGCATCTGTGAGGTAAATGCGATAAGCTTGTCGTGCTTGTCGGCATCTGTTACAGAAAGCTTGCCAAAGCCGAGCGGAGAAAGTCTTTCCTTTATATTTTCAAGCATCTCCATATCGTCAAGTCTGGGCGGTACGATCACCATACCTGCACCGTAGAACATACTTTCGCGGCTGTTTTTGTAACCCGAAAACTGCGTGCCCGCCATAGGATGCCCTCCGACAAAGAGAAAGCCGTGCTTTTTTGCAAGCTCAAAGCCGACCTTGCATATTTCGCGCTTGGTTCCGCAAAAATCAATAACGATCGCGTCGCGTGAAATATGCTCTGCCATAGCTTCAAGATATTTTATTGCCGCTTCGGGGTAAAGCGCGAGTATTATAAGCTCACATTCTCCTATATTGCTTTCATCAAGCGTTTCGTCAACAACGCCTGTCATTTTGGCAAAGTCAAGCATTGAGCTGTCGGTGTCGAATGCGTATACGGTGTGATTGCCGTTTGTCTTGTACGCCCTTGCGGCAGAGCCGCCGATAAGTCCGAGACCAATAATTCCTACCTTCATACTTACCTCTGTATACGTTACTTATATAAGAGCCTCTCTGATTTTGTTGACCTTCTTGCAAACGCTGTCAAACTGTTCGGGACGAAGCGACTGCGCTCCATCGCAAAGCGCGTGCTCGGGATCGTTGTGTAC
>JAFQPF010000197.1 GCA_017411885.1 Clostridia bacterium | reverse complement strand
GATGTTTTATAATCGCTTCAAGTAAGAATACTTCAAGCTTTTTTACAAAAAGCGCGGCTCTGTCGGCATACCCATCCTTTATTCCGCGGATTATATAGCTCGGATAATCGAAGATTTCGTGAATTTCGTCGATCAAAGCCTCAAGATTATTCAGCATCTCGTCGTTAAGAGCAAATATCCGCCGTCCTATTTCGGGCATAACCTCGCTTCCGAAGGTGAAAACGATAACAGTCGGGCAGGTCTGATGCTCCGACCAGATTCTGTGAAATTCCATCGGCTCGTGTAAAAACGCATCCCCCCTTGAAAGAGTGAGGATCTTGTTACCCGCACAAACGCCGATCTCGCCGTCGAGCACGACCACCATTTCCCAGAAGCTGTGAGTTTCACCGTCGAAGGAATAATTTTCCTCAAAGCGTGTCTTGAAGGCGGTGTACAATCCCGAAAGCGATATTGATCTGGGTGTTTTACATTCAATATATTCCATAAAAAACTCCTTGATTTTCAGCTTTTGACGTGCATTGAAGCGGCAAAAGTGACCAAATTCAAAGAAAAGTGTCTTAAATTAAAGAAAAAGTGTCCGAATTTCTATTGATATTTGTATTTGGATATGTTAATATGATATCACAAAATAATGCTTCTGTCAATAAGGAGAAAATAATATGAGCAAAGCAATCAAACTTGGTATGATAGGCTTCGGTGGCCGCGGAATCGGAATTCTCAGAGATATTCTCGTTGTGCGCGACACGGTTGAGGTCGTTGCGGTATGCGACGTGTACGAGGACCGTACACAGCAGGCGTGCGACGTCGTAACCAAGGCAGGAAAGCCTGCGCCTAAAATGTATCTTGATTATAAGGACGTTATCGCAGATGCGGACGTAGATACGGTTATCATCACCACCTCGTGGGAAAATCACATAAATATCGCCTGCGAATGTATGGAGGCAGGCAAGCCGGTCGGCGTTGAGGTCGGCGGCGCATACAGCATAGATGATTGCTGGAAGCTTGTTCGTACATATGAAAGAACAGGCACAAAGTGTATGCTTCTTGAAAACTGCTGCTACGGCAGATTCGAGCTTCTTACCACAAATATGGTAAGAAAGGGACTTTTCGGAGAGATAGTTCATTGCTCGGGCGGATATTGCCACGATCTTCGCGAGGAGGTTGCGTTCGGCCGCGAAAGACGCCACTACAGACTCAGAAATTATCTTAACAGAAACTGCGAAAACTATCCTACCCACGAGCTTGGCCCGATAGCTAAGCTTCTTGGTATCAACGACGGTAACAGAATGGTATCGCTCACCTCCACCGCATCCAAGGCGGCAGGACTTCACGATTATATAGCGCGTAATGACAAGGCAGACAAGAGCCTTCTTTCGCGTACTGTAAATCAGGGCGACATCGTAACTACGGTAATCAAGTGCGCAGGTGGTGAAACCATCACGCTCACTCTTGATACAACGCTTCCGAGAGCATATTCGCGCGGCTTCACGGTACGCGGAACACGCGGAATGTACGAGGAATGCAACAACTCGATATTCCTTGAATCGGATACTACTCCCGCTGACCACTTCAACTGGAAGAAGAATTGGGGCAACGCAGAAAAGTATCTTGAAGAGCACGAGCATCCCATCTGGAAGGATTATCTTGAAAACGGCGTAATCGGCGGACACGACGGTATCGACTGGCTTGTATACGGCGCGTTTATAGACGCGATACTCAACGGCTACGATTTCCCGATCGACGTTTACGATATGGCAGCATGGATGGTTATCACCACGCTTTCAGAGGAATCGATCGCCTGCGGAAGCAAGCCTGTGGCAATTCCCGACTTTACCAACGGAATGTGGCTTTCCAGAAATAAGAACCTTAACCCCTACTACGAGATCTGACATAAACGACTGCACTAAATGTGCAAGAACGAAAGGAATTTATGAACGAAATGGCATATCTGGTAAATGATATTATCAGACATTTTGATATTGAATTTGAAACGTCACCTTATGGAAACGGACACATCAACGACACCTATGTAACCGGCTGCAAGCCGAGGTATATTCTTCAGCGAATCAACAGTAACGTTTTCAAAAATCCTGCCCAGGTTATGGAAAACATCGCAAAGGTTTGCGATTTCCTCAGAGAAAAGATAAAGGCTGAGGGGGGAGATCCCGACCGCGAAACGCTCACGCTTATGAGAACTGTCGAGGGTAAGGAATATCATAAGGAAAACGAGCAGGATTACTTCAGAGTGTATAAGTTTATCGAGGATTCCATTTCGCTTGATACACCGGAAAATACAGATCAGTTCTATAACGCGGCGCTCGCCTTCGGTAAGTTCCAGAGACTGCTTTCGGACTTCCCGGCAAGCGAGCTTCACGAAACGATAAAGGATTTCCACCACACTCCCAAGCGCTTTGACGCGCTTGAGGCGGCAATAGAGGCGGATGTATGCGGCAGACGCGCATCGGTTGAAAAGGAGATCGAATTCGCACGTGCGCATAAGGGCATATGCTCGCTTATCGTTGACGGAATAGCAGACGGAAGCATTCCACTTCGCGTTACACATAACGATACAAAGCTCAATAACGTAATGCTTGACGCAGAAACAGGTAAGGGACTTTGCGTAATCGACCTTGATACGGTAATGCCCGGCTCGCTTCTTTACGATTTCGGCGATGCTATCAGAGCAGGCGCGAACAAGGCGGCAGAGGATGAAACAAACCTTGATCTTGTCGGACTTAACGTGGAAATGTTTGAAGCGTTTGCGCGCGGCTTCTGCGAGGAGCTTGGCGAAAGCTTTACAGAGCGTGAGATCGAGCTTTTGGCTATGTCTGCGATCATACTTACCTTTGAATGCGGCATACGCTTTTTAACCGACTATTTGAGCGGAGATACATATTTCAAGATCCATCGCCCCGAGCATAACCTTGACCGTGCAAGAGATCAGTTCAAGCTTGTGTACGATATGGAGCAGAAGCTTGATGAAATGAATGCAACAGTAAGAAAGGTGCTCGGAAGATAAAGACAATGAGGATTATTATTTGCGAAAATTACAAAGAGCTTTCCGAAAGAGGTGCCGAGTTTTTTAAGGCGCAGGTAACCTTAAAGCCCGACAGCGTGCTTGGACTTGCGACCGGCGGAACTCCCGTAGGACTTTATAAGAAGCTTATCGAATACAACAAAAACGGAAGTCTTGATTTTTCAAGAGTTACATCCTTTAACCTTGACGAGTACTATCCGATCTCGCCCGATAACGATCAGAGCTACCGCTATTTTATGAACGAGAATCTTTTCGATCATATAAATATCGACAAGTCAAGGACCTACGTGCCGGACGGACTTGCAAAGGATCCGGACGCGCAGTGCAAGGAATACGAGGCTTTGCTTGAAGAAAAGGGCCCGATCGACATTCAGCTTTTAGGTATCGGAAGAAACGGACATATCGGCTTTAACGAGCCTGATGAAAAATTGAACGCGCTTACTCATATCACATCGCTTACCGAGAGCACTATAGAAGCAAACGCACGTTTTTTTGACGATGTTTCAGAGGTGCCGACAAAGGCTTTGACAATGGGTATGGGAACGATACTCAAGAGCAAGAAGATCGTAATGCTCATCAGCGGCAAAGAAAAGCACGAGGTGCTTTCCGAGCTTTTATCGGATGATATTACGACAAACAATCCCGCAACGCTCTTGAAGGTGCATTCCGATGTAGTGATAATCTGCGACAAGGCGGCATACGAGGGTTAATGAAAAGCAAAAGGAACGGAGAGATCCGTTCCTTTTTTGTTTGTGTGGGGGTGGTGGTACCTGTTTTTGTGTCGTGTAGGTGTTTGTTGCCCTTCCGGGGG